>CAMDHS010000221.1 GCA_945898115.1 Comamonas sp. lk | reverse complement strand
CAGACGCTCACAGCCGAGTCGCGCAACGAACAAGGCAAGGCCGGCCTGACCGACTGCACGCCCGAAGAGTTTGAGCGCATTCAAGCGCTCAACGCCGCCTACACCGCGCGCTTTGGCTTTCCGTTTATCTTGGCGGTGCGCGGGCCGCGCGGTCTGGGGTTGGGCAAGACCGAGATCATTGCCACCCTGGCGCGCCGCCTGCAAAACCATCCGGACTTTGAGCGCGCCGAGTGCCTGCGCAACATCCACCGCATTGCCGAAATCCGCCTCAACGACAAGCTGGGCCACTCACCGGAACAGGGCAACTTGGTGTGGGACTGGGCCGAGCGCCTGGCCACCCACAGCGACCCCGGCTTTGCCGAGCGCGGCGAACTCGCCGTCACCTACCTGACCGACGCGCACCGCGCCGTGGCCCAAGACCTGCAAGCCTGGATGACCGAGTGCGGCTTTGACGAAGTGCGGCAAGACGCCGTGGGCAATGTGGTCGGCACTTACCACGGGCTTGACGCTAGCGCCCCGCGCCTGCTGACAGGCAGCCACTTTGACACCGTGCGCAACGGCGGCAAATACGATGGCCGACTGGGTATCTTGGTGCCAATGGCCTGCGTGCAGGCGCTGCACCGCGCCGGGCGGCGCCTGCCCTTTGGCATTGAAGTAGTGGGCTTTTCAGAAGAAGAAGGCCAGCGCTACAAGGCAGTGTTTTTGGGCTCGGGCGCGCTCACTGGCCAGTTTGATATGGCCTGGCTGGAGCAGCAAGACGCCGACGGCGTTTCCATGCGCCAGGCCATGGCGCACGCGGGGCTGAACGTGGACGACATCGCCGCTTTGAAACGCGACCCGGCGCGCTATCTGGGCTTTGTAGAAGTGCACATCGAGCAAGGCCCGGTGCTCAATGCGCTGGATATGCCGCTGGGCATCGTCACCTCCATCAACGGCAGCGTGCGCTATCTGGGCGAAGTGGTGGGCATGGCCAGCCATGCTGGCACCACGCCCATGGACCAGCGCCGCGACGCCGCCGTGGCCGTAGCCGAGTTGGCGCTGTTTGCCGAGAAGCGCGCAGCCAGCGTGCCCGACGTGGTGGCCACCATGGGCATGTTGCAGGTGCCCAATGGCTCGATGAACGTGGTGCCCGGGCGCTGCAGCTTTAGCCTGGACGTGCGCGCCACCACCGACGCGGTGCGCGACGCCTGCGCCGCCGACATCCGCGCCGAGCTGGCCGCCATTTGCGCCCGCCGCGGCCTGCACTACACGCTGGAAGAAACCCTGCGCGCCGCTGCCGCCCCCAGCGCCCCGGCTTGGCAGCAGCGCTGGGCTTGCCGCTGTTCCACCTGCCCAGCGGAGCCGGCCACGACGCCATGAAGCTGCATGAAATCATGCCCCAGGCCATGCTGTTTGTGCGCGGGCTGAACGCCGGCATCAGCCACAACCCGCTCGAATCCATCACCAGCGACGACGCCGAGCTGTGCGTGCGCGCCTTTTCCAATCTGCTTGACCAACTCGCTTCGGAATAACTATGACTACCAACCAACACCCTGAACAATACGCCGCCCTGGACGCCTGGATCGACGCCCACTTTGACGAGGAAGTGCGCTTTTTGCAGCAACTCGTGCAAGTGCCCACCGACACGCCACCGGGCAACAACGCGCCCCACGCCGAGCGCACCGCCGAACTTTTGCACGCCTTTGGCTTTGAGGCCGAAAAGCACGCCCCGCCCGCTGCCGACGTGCAAGCCGCCGGCCTGCAAAGCATCACCAACTTAGTGGTGCGCCGCAACTATGGCGCAGGCCGCACCGTGGGCCTGAACGCCCATGGCGACGTGGTGCCGCCCGGCGAAGGCTGGACGCACGACCCCTATGGCGGCGAAGTGCAAGACGGCCGCCTGTATGGCCGCGCCGCAGCGGTTAGCAAATGCGACTTCGCCACCTTCACCTTTGCCACCCGCGCTATTGAAGCGCTGGGCGCGCCGCTCAAGGGCGGCGTCGAGCTGTATTTCACCTACGACGAAGAATTTGGCGGCGAACTCGGCCCCGGCTGGCTGCTGCGCCAGGGCATCATCAAGCCGGACTTGCTGATTGGCGCGGCCTTTAGTTACCAGGTGATAACCGGGCACAACGGCTGCCTGCAAATGGAGGTTACGGTGCACGGCAAGATGGGCCACGCCGCCGTGCCCGAGACCGGCGTGGACGCGCTGCAAGCCGCCACCCGCATCCTGAACGCCCTGTACCACCAGAACACGCTCTACCCGCAGATCAGCAGTCAAGTGAAGGGCATTAACCACCCCTACCTGAACGTGGGCCTGATCGAAGGCGGCACCAACACCAATGTGATACCCGGCAAAGTGGTACTCAAGCTCGACCGCCGCATGATCCCCGAAGAAAACCCGGCCGAGGTGGAAGCTACGCTGCGCCAAGTGATTGCCGACGCGGTGGCGCAGTCGCCCGGCATCAGCATTGAGGTCAAACGCATATTGTTGGCCCACGCGCTTAAGCCGCTGCCTGGCAACCAGCCCCTCGTAAAAGCCTTGTGCGAACACGCTAGTGCGGTGTTTGGCGAGCCGATTGAGGCCTCCGGTACGCCGCTCTACACCGACGCGCGCCTGTTCTGCGAACACGGCATCCCCGCCGTGCTCTACGGCTGCGGCCCCCGCACCGTATCCGAGAGCAACGCCAAACGCGCCGACGAAAACATCGCGCTTGAAGATTTGCGTCGGGCGACCAAGGTGGTCGCACGGGCCTTGGCAGATTTGTTGGGGTGAGGGTGGGCGCAGCGGCGGCTGCGAGTCAAGGGTCGGCGTGCGCTGTGTCATAGCCGCGTAGCAAGCCTGGGCTAACAATAGAGCGTGCTCAATTCAACATGCCCCCATTTCAGCATTGACTTCGCGCCCTCCCCTTGGTCGGGCCGGGTGGGCATGTCGGCGTGTCCGGGCTCGGGCGGCGCCAATGGAAGCGCGGATTCGGAGCGGCGGCTGGCGCTGGACGTGGCGCACATGGCCGCGCAAGATGTCAAGTCGGTGGTCAGCCTGCTCGACACCAAGGACCTGCAGCGCCTGGGTGCCAAAAATCTGCCGCACCATTTGGCGCAGCATGGCATTGAATGGCACCAGTTGCCTGTGGTGGACTACGGCGTTCCCCCGCAGGCCGTGACGTCGCATTGGCAGCGCTTACTGCCGCACCTGACGCAAATTTTGCAAGATGGCAACATCCTTATCCATTGCGCCCACGGCAAGGGCCGCACCGGCACGCTGGCAGCGACGCTGTTCAAGGCTTGGGGCTGGAGCAGTGACGCGGCGATGGCCCGCGTGCGCCAGTACCGGCTCGGCGCCATAGAGACGCACAAGCAAGAGGCCTATGTGGAGGCTTTTGAGCCGGGCCTGCCCAGTCCGCTGGGCGACGGGCTGATCGCACCATAGCACCCGCTTTCAGGCTCGGGCCACCTGGGCCACCTGGACCATTAGGCCTGCGTAGTGCGCCAGGGGCGGCGTCACTTGTCCGGGCACCTTGGCGAGGTCATCGTAGCGGCGCAGGCGCACCGACTCGGCGTAAAACGTCAGTTCTTCAAACGCACGCACTTGCGCGTCGTGGTAGCGCCCGCCTTGCAATTCCAGGCTGTGTTTGGACGCGGGGGACAGGTCGGCCCAATAGCCGGCGTCCACCGCGCACAAATAGCGCTTGGCATCCACGTGCAGTTTGATGGGTTCGAGCACCGCGTCCGAAAACAGGCTGCGCAAAAACGGCAGTGCCACAAACTGGTGCAAATCGTCTTTGGCAGGCAAGCCATCTTGGTCAGCCACTGGCGTGCGCTCGGCGCTCAGCATATGGCCCAGGTCGTGGAGTAAGGCCGCCACCACCGTCTCTGGCGCTTCATTGGCTTGTTCGGCCAGATGCGCGCATTGCAGCGCGTGCTCGAGTTGGCTCACCGCCTCTTGGCCGTACCAGGTGGTGGCGCGGCTGTCCAGCAGTTCGACGATTTCAGGGATGGACAGGGACATGGAATGCTCCGGAGATGAGGCGGCGCGGCGCCGGTTGATTGGAACCTACAGGGCGCGCACGCCGATGATGGAATAACGGATGCGGGAACAGCAAAAATCGATCAAAGAGACCGTGGCCAGAATCAGCAAAATCACAAAGGACATTTGCTGCAACTCCAGGGTACGGATCTGCTCGGACAAAATCAAACCAATGCCGCCCGCCCCCACGATGCCGATGATAGAGGCGCTGCGGGTGTTGGACTCAAAGGAATACAGCACCTGGCTGAGCAGAACCGGCAGAAGTTGGGGCAGGATGCCAAAGCGCACCGCCGACAAGGACGAGCCACCGGTGGACACCACGCCTTCGACGGGCTTGTCGTCCGCGGCCTCGATGGCCTCAGAGAACAGTTTGCCAAAGCTGCCGAGGTCTGACATAAACAGCGCCAGCACGCCGGCAAATGGCCCCAGGCCCACCACATTGATCCAGATCAGCGCCCAAATCAAAATATCCACGCCGCGCAGGGTGTCAAAGCTGCGCCGGGCAAAGAACTGCACTACCCGGTTAAGCGTAGTGTTGCGCGCCGCCAAAAAGCCCAGCGGAAAGGCCACGATGGCGGCCATCAGCGTGCCCAGCAAGGCGATGGCCAGTGTCTCCAGCATGGCATAAGCGTATACGCCCGCACGTGCCCAGGTGCCCGGGTCGGGCGGAACCATGCGCAGCACCATGGCACCGAGCTCGCCCAGGCCCCCGGCAATGCGGGCGTAGGACATGTCCAAGCTGTGCACGCCATAGGCAAACACCAGCGTCGCCAGCAAAGCCAGCGCATACGAGCGCTGTTGGCCCTGGTAAAACGGCTGAAAATGAAGCGCGTAACGGTCGCGCAACAAGCGCTGCTGCGCTGCGTTGACGGTGTCTGCCAGCTTGGGCTTGTCCGTGCTCATGCCACACGCTCCTGGCCCAGCAGCCGGTGGCGCACGCGCTCGGTCAGGCTGTCGATCACCATCACGGTCGCGATGATGAGCACCAGCAAGGCGCTGACATCGGCGTAGTAAAACTTGCGGATGACTTCAAGCAAGGTCTGCCCTATGCCCCCGGCGCCCACGAACCCCAGCACGGCCGCGCCGCGCACATTGATCTCAAAGCGCAGCAGGGCATAGCTGGCGAAGTTCGAAGCCACCTGCGGCAAAACCGCAAAGCGCACCTTGTGCAGCCAACTGCCGCCTGTGGCCAGCACGCCGTCGACCGGCTTCATATCGATGTTTTCCACCACTTCGGCAAAC
>CAMDHS010000220.1 GCA_945898115.1 Comamonas sp. lk | reverse complement strand
CTATAGCCAGCCCGGGAGGCGGCGTCGAAGCCACCGTCTCAGCGCTGCGCAAAATGCGTGGCCCAAACAAAAAGCCGGCAAAAGAGCAGGTGGCAATTCGTCTGGACCAAGACCTTGTGTCGGCCCTGCGGGCCAGCGGCCCAGGTTGGCAAACACGCGTGAACACGGTGCTTAAAGACTGGCTGGCATGCCAGGCCAGCCGGGGCGCAGCTAAGCCACACGGTTAAAGCTACTTCACTCAGACGCGACCGCTCCATCTGGTAAGTGCCCTGCCAGCCCCCCCGCTCCAAGGCTGATGTACCGCACAAAGTCGCGTGGTATTGGGTAATTTCACAACACTGGGCGTAAACCCTAGGTACAAAGTTCCTTTTAACGATATAAACTGTATATATCGTTAATTGGAGGTCTCGTATGCAAGTACTTGTACACATGCACAACGCGCGGGGTGTCGTGGCCCGTTGGTTCCTGGCCCTGACCCATCACCACCAATTGCATGCGCCCGAGCATGTGGGCGCGTTTGCGGGTTCCTTGTTGCCGCGTCAGGACTGGGACCACTCCTAAGGCTCTCACGAAGCGCGGTATAAACGCCGGCTTTAGGAGAGTCTTCATGCAAATCACCGTCTCTACCGTCATCGCGGCCCCCATCACCGAAGTCTGGCGCGCCTATACGTCGCCCGAGGACATCAAGCAATGGAACGCCGCTTCCGCCGACTGGCACACCACGGCCGCAGCTGTGGATTTGAGGGTAGCCGGCAAATTCTCGTCGCGCATGGAAGCCCGCGATGGCTCTTTTGGCTTCGACTTTGAGGGCGAATACACCCACGTTGACGCACCCCATCGGCTGAAATACCGCTTTGGCGAGCGCTGCGCTGCGGTCGAGTTTTCGCAAACACCTGCCGGTGTCACGGTAACGGTCACTTTTGACGCTGAGACCGAACACCCCGAAGAGGCACAGCGCGCGGGGTGGCAATCTATTCTGGACAATTTTGCGCGCCATGTGCTGGCGCTTCAAGCCGCCAAATAGGGCAGATGCGCAGGGGCTAAGGCTTTTGCGCTAAGGTAGCCCCATGAAGCAATCTTTTTGGCGCCTTGGCTGGCGCACTTTGTGGCGCGATGTGCGCTCGGGCGAGCTGCGGCTCTTGGTGGTTGCGGTGACCTTGGCGGTTGCATCACTCACGGCGGTGGGGTTTTTTGCCGACCGGCTGCAAGGCGGCTTGCAGCGCGACGCGCGCCAGCTTTTGGGTGGCGACGCCGTGGTGGCTACGGACCGGCCCGCGCCTGCCGTGTTTGCCCAAGAGGCCAAGCGCCTAGGCCTGGCGCAGGCGCAAACCCTGGGCTTTCAGACCATGGCGCGAGCGCCCGAGGCTCTAGGCGGCGCCACCAAGCTGGTGGCACTCAAAGCGGTAGAGGCGGGCTATCCGCTGCGCGGCAAGCTGCGCATCAACGCCAGCCCCGGCGCGCCCGAGCAGCTGGCGCCTGGCATTCCACCCCTGGGCGCGGTGTGGGTGGACGCTCAATTGCTCGACGCGCTGGCCTTGCACGTCGGTGACGCACTCATGTTGGGCAGCGCACAGTTCCAGATTGCTGCGCTGATTGCCAGCGAACCCGACCGGGGTGCTGGCTTTATGAACTTTGCACCGCGCGTGATGGTCAACGCCGCTGACATTGCCGCCACCGCCTTGGTGCAACCTGCCAGCCGCGTCAATTACCGCCTTGCCGTGGCCGGAGAAGACGCCGCAGTGGCACGTTTTGTGGCCTGGGGCAATGCCCAAATCAAGGGCCAAGCCGTAGGCGGGGCCAATTCAGCAGGTGGTTCCAATTCAGCAGGCGCCGCCAATTCTGCGGGCGCTGCCAAAGACGCACCCGCGCAGGCCGACCACCTGCGCGGGGTGCGCATCGAATCCACCCAGTCCGGCCGCCCCGAGCTGAGCCAGACGCTGGAGCGGGCAGAGAAGTTTTTGAGTCTGGTGGCGCTTTTGTCCGCCTTGCTCAGCGCCGTGGCCGTGGCCCTGGCGGCGCGCGCATTTGCTGCCAAGCACCTGGACGACTGCGCCATGCTGCGCGTGCTGGGGCTGAGCCAGCGCGCCATTGCCGCGTCCTACGCCTGGGAATTTGCGCTGGTGGGCGTGTTTGCCAGCGGCTTGGGCGTCGCGCTGGGCTATGGCGTGCACTACGTCTTTGTGGTGTTGCTGGCGGGCTTGGTGGACAGCAGCTTGCCTGCGGCCACGCTGGCGCCTGTGGGCTTGGGGCTGGGCATGGGGCTGACCTTGCTGTGCGCCTTTGGCCTGCCGCCGGTGCTGCAATTGGCGCAGGTGCCGCCGCTGCGGGTGATTCGGCGTGACGTGGGCAATTTGCGTCCTACCTCGCTGGGCGTGTTGTCCTTGGGCGTGATGGGCTTTGCCGCGCTGCTGCTGGCGGTTAGCAGCGACATCAAGCTCGGGCTGATTGCTGTGGGCGGCTTTGCCGGGGCGGTGTTGCTGTTTGCTGCATTGAGCTGGCTGGCTATTGGCCTGCTGCGCGCCAGCGTGAACGAGGCCACTGCCCCGCGCGCGCTGGTGCTGGCCACGCGGCAAATATCCGCGCGCCCGGCCTACACCGTGGTGCAAGTGAGCGCCTTGGCCGTGGGGCTGCTAGCGCTGGTGCTGCTGGTGTTGCTGCGCACCGACCTGATTGCCAGCTGGCGCCAAGCCACACCGGCCGACGCGCCCAACCGCTTTGTCATTAACGTGATGCCCGAGCAAGCCACCAGCTTTGTGGACGCCCTGCACGGCGCTGGTGTGGCCACGATGGACTGGTACCCCATGATCCGGGGGCGCCTGGTGGCGGTCAATGGCCGCCCGGTGTCTTCGGACGACTACACCGACGAGCGCGCCCGGCGCTTGGTGGACCGCGAGTTCAACCTCAGCCACAGCGCCACGCGGCCCGACAACAACCAAGTGGTGGGCGGAGCCTGGATTTCTGAGGAGCCAGGCGCCATCAGCATGGAAGAGGGCATCGCCACTACCTTGAACCTCAAGCTTGGCGACACCTTGCGCTTTGACATGGCCGGGGTGCAGCTCGACTCCAAGGTGACCTCGCTGCGCAAGGTGGACTGGACGTCCATGCGCGCCAACTTCTTTGCCATGTACCCGGTGAGCCGCCTCCACGGCGTGCCCGCCACGTATATGGGCGCGTTTCGGGCGCCCGCCACGCCGGGCTTTGACAACGCGCTGGTGCGCCAGTTTCCCAATGTGACCAATGTGGACATGAGCGCCACCATCAACCAGGTGCAACGCGTCTTGGACCAAGTGGTGCGTGCGGTCGAGTTTTTGTTTGGCTTTACGCTGGCCGCCGGGCTGGTGGTGTTGTTTGCCGCCGTGAGCGCCACGCGGGAAGAGCGCGCGCGCGAATTTGCCATCATGCGCGCCGTGGGTGCGCAAAACCGCCTGCTGCGCCAGGTGCAGCGCATCGAGCTGGCCGGCGTAGGCCTGCTGGCCGGCTTTTTGGCCTCGGTCGTGGCCAGCGCCGTGGGCTGGGCGCTGGCGCGCTATGTGTTTGATTTTGCGTGGACGGTTTCGCTGTGGGTGCCTTTGATGGGATCGGTGGCAGGCGCCTTGCTGGCCCTGGCCGCTGGCTGGTGGGGCCTGCGCGACGTGCTGCGCCGCCCGGTGGTGGAAACGCTGCGCCGCGCGGCGGCCTGACAATCACGGGCCATGACAAGCACCGATAACCCGACAAACCTGCCCCAAGACGAGGACGAAGCCCCCAGTAACCTGATCGCGCTGCTGGGCGGCGAGGCTGTGCTTCAGGCCCTGGTCGAGCGCTTTTATGACTTGATGGAGCTCGAACCTAGCTACGCAGCCTTGCGCGCGGCACACGGCGCGCTGCTCACACAGGCGCGGCAAAAGCTGTTTTGGTTTTTGAGCGGCTGGATGGGCGGGCCGCAGTACTACATCGAACGCTTTGGCCACCCCCGGCTGCGCATGCGCCACATGCCGTTCTCCATTGGCATTCTGGAGCGCGACCAATGGCTGGCCTGCATGGACCAGGCCATGGGCGAGCTGCAGATAGACGCGGCGCTGCGGGCGCGTTTGCGCGCATCGTTTTTTCAGACGGCGGACTGGATGCGCAACCGATAATCTCGCTGCACAGGGAGGTGCTTGGTATGAAATTTTTTTTCCAATGGATGGCGCTCGTATGCGCGTCTGCGGCACTGGCTCAGCCGGTCAGCACCGCCAGTCTCCCTTCGTTTTTCCAGCAGTCAATCCCTGCGGAGTTGTCTGGTGGGTTGCAACTCGTAGAGGTCAAAGCACGTTGTGAGCGGTGCGAGCCATGGCGTGACCTGGGTTTTTACAGTTTGAATGCGCCCGTGAGGACTGAACGCGTAACCGTGCTGGACGGCTATCGGGCAATGTATGCCTTTCCCGGAACGCACTATTTTGCAAATGTAAAAATCGAGCGCAGCGAGGTGACAAAGTATGAAGCCGACCGCGACGTCATGGACCGCGCTCTGCGGCATGAGTGCCAGCGTAAGCAGACGAATGTTGAAAACTACCTTGCTGAGAACCTTGCCGCGAGGGATAAATCCGAAACGCGTCGAATGCCCGGGCGTCCCTATGTTGAAGTCGAAAGCGGCATCCGCGATGGCCTTGCCTATCTGGCTTGCACCGAGAATGTCATTGGGCTGATCAGCAGTACTATCAGCCAAGTCCAGATATTTGTTCCAGCCAAACGCCTTACGATTACGGCTTACCTACTAAAGCAAGAAAAAATGCACTTCAAGTCCATTGAAGAATTTCGCGCCTTAAGAGATGGATTCCTGTCGAGCTATATTGATTTTTTGAACAAGTCACCTTAGCCGTACCCCAGTTGGCGCATCCCAGCATTTCAGATCCGTGCATCTGGTCCAAGGTGAATGTGCCCGTCGATTCATCCACCAACCCCTTCCATGACCACCCTGACCCAAAGCGCAAGCACCGCGCTGCAACTTGTCGTCTCGCTTGATCCCCAGCTGATGGGCATCGTGGCGCGTTCGCTGGCGGTCAGCGCCTGCGCTTGCGCGCTGGCGTGCAGCGTGGGGCTGGGCTTGGGCGCTTGGCTGGGGGTTGCACAGTTTGCCGGGCGCGGGGCGGTGCTTACCGTGCTCAACACCAGCCTGGCCATTCCTTCGGTGGTGGTGGGGCTGCTGGTGTATTTGCTGCTGTCGCGTTCGGGGCCGCTGGGCTATTTGGGCTGGCTGTTCAGCTTCAAGGCCATGGTGCTGGCGCAGGCGGTG
>CAMDHS010000219.1 GCA_945898115.1 Comamonas sp. lk | reverse complement strand
ACCCGCCCCACCAAAGACTTGTCTCCCTACGAGAACAAGACCATGGAATTCAAGGTCATCAAGCTCGACCGCAAGCGCAACAACGTTGTGCTTTCGCGTCGCGCTGTGGTGGAAGCTTCGATGGGTGCCGAGCGCGCCAATCTGATGGCTACCCTGAAAGAAGGTTCCGTGGTGCACGGTGTGGTGAAAAACATCACCGAATACGGCGCATTTGTGGACCTGGGCGGCATCGACGGCCTGTTGCACATCACCGACATGGCATGGCGCCGCGTTCGCCATCCTTCCGAGGTGGTTACAGCTGGTCAAGAGATCACTGCCAAGATTCTCAAGTTTGACACCGAGAAAAACCGCGTGTCTCTGGGTCTCAAGCAAATGGGTGATGATCCATGGATGGGCGTGAACCGCCGCTATCCCCAAGCTACCCGCATGTTCGGCAAGATCACCAACATCGCCGACTACGGCGCATTTGTGGAACTCGAGCCCGGAATCGAAGGCCTGGTCCACGTGAGTGAGATGGACTGGACCAACAAGAACATTGCACCTTCCAAACTCGTGTCTTTGGGCGACGAAGTCGAAGTCATGGTTCTGGAAATCGACGAAGACAAGCGCCGCATCTCCTTGGGTATGAAGCAATGCAAAGCCAATCCTTGGCAAGAGTTTGCACAAAACACCAAGCGTGGTGACCGCGTCAAGGGCCCGATCAAGTCGATCACCGACTTTGGCGTGTTCGTGGGCTTGGCCGCTGGCATCGACGGTTTGGTGCATTTGTCTGACCTGTCCTGGAACGAAACCGGCGAAGCCGCCGTGCGCGAGTTTAAAAAGGGCCAGGAAGTCGAGGCTTTGGTCTTGGCTGTGGACGTGGACCGCGAACGCATCTCCTTGGGCATCAAACAGCTCGACTCCGATCCGTTCACCACCTTCACGTCGATCAACGACAAGGGCCAGGTTGTTACCGGCAAGGTCAAGACCGTGGACGCCAAGGGCGCTGAGATCGACCTGGGCGACGACATCATCGGCTACCTGCGTGCCTCGGAAATCAGCCGCGACCGCGTGGAAGATGCCCGTAGCGTGTTGAAAGAAGGCGACGAAGTGACCGCTGTGGTTGTCAATGTGGATCGCAAGACCCGCAACATCCAGTTGTCCATCAAAGCCAAAGACGCTGCTGACCAAAACGAAGCCATGGCTACTTTGAGCCAGTCTTCTGCCCGCGAAAACGCTGGCACCACCAGCCTGGGCGCTTTGTTGCGTGCCAAGTTGGACAACAACTAAGGCATTTAAACCGCTGAGTTGAACTCCAGGAACGGCCGGTTGCCTTGTGCACCGGTCGTTTTTTTGTCTCTCCTTACCCTGACCCATGACCCGCTCTGACCTTGTAGAAGAACTGGCAAACCGGTTTGTCCAGCTGACCCACCACGACGCAGAGTTCGCGGTGAAAGCCATCCTGGACGCCATGAACGACGCCCTGGTGCGTGGCCAACGCATCGAGATTCGCGGATTTGGCAGCTTTTCTGTCAACCACCGCCCGCCCCGTATGGGCCGCAACCCCCGCAGTGGTGAGAGTGTCGCCATCCCCGAGCGGCGCGTGCCGCACTTCAAACCGGGCAAGGCCTTGCGCGAATCGGTGGATGCCCAAACCGCCCAATTGCAGGCGGTGCAAAACCCCCGCTAAGCCATGGGCTGCCCGATAGAATCGTTCAGCCCTCTAGGAACTGAATGACATCACTCGTCTCAATTCTCCAGTGGTTGCTTAAGGCAGCCATTTTTTTTACCTTGTTCGCCTTTGCGTTGAATAACCAGGCCGACGTGACCGTGCGTTTCTTTTTTGGCTACCAGTGGACCGCGCCCATGGTGCTGGTGGTGCTAATCACCTTTGCCGCCGGGCTCTTGCTCGGGGTCTTGGGCATGGTGCCGCGCTGGTGGCGCCAGCGCCGCGCAGCCGCCCAAGCGCGCAAACTGTCTGAGGCCAGCGCCCAACCAGCCCCACCCAGCGTGCCTGCCGCCGACGCCGCCACCAGTTCGCTGCCCCATGGACTTTGACGCCTCGCTGATATTGATGGGCCTGCCCGTGGCCTTTGTGCTGGGCTGGTTCGCGTCGCGCCTGGACTTGCGCCAGCTGCGCCTGGAAAACCGCCAGGCGCCCAAAGCCTACTTTCGCGGCCTGAACTTTTTACTCAACGAGCAGCAAGACCAGGCCATTGACGCCTTTATTGAGGCGGTGCAAAACGACCCCGACACCTCGGAGCTGCATTTCGCGCTGGGCAACCTGTTTCGCCGCCGGGGCGAGTACCAGCGCGCGGTGCGCGTGCACCAGCACCTGCTTTCGCGCGGGGACATCAGCGCCGACGACCGCCACCGCGCCCAGCACGGTTTGGCGCTGGACTACCTCAAAGCCGGCCTGCTCGACCGTGCCGAAGTGGCCTTGCTGCAACTCGAAGGCACGCGCTTTGAAGCCGAAGCCCGTCTGGCGCTGCTGGCCAATTACGAACGTTCGCGCGACTGGGTGCTGGCCGCCGAAGTCGCGCAAAAGCTCGAACTCGCCGACCAGGGCAGCTTTGCCGGGCGGCGCGCGCACTACCTGTGCGAACAAGCCGCCACCCTGGCAGCCTCCGACGACCGGCCGCAAGCGCAGCAGGTGCTGGCCCAGGCCATTGCGCTTGCGCCCGGCATGGCCCGCGCCCGGCTCGATTTGGCGCACCTGCAGTTCAGCAGCGGCGAGCCCGCCCTGGCCCTGGCCACGCTGTTAGATGCCATGGTGGCCGCGCCCGCCGCCGTGGCGCTCATGGCCCAGCCCCTGCGCCTGTACGCCCAGGCCTGCGGCACGCCCGACGCCGCACTCGTACCCCTGAAGGCCGCGTATGCCGCCCTGCCCTCGCTTGACGTGCTCGACGCCATCGTGGCCATTGAACGCAACCGCGCCGCTTCTGAAGAAACCGCCCGCGACTGGTATGTGCGCCACCTCGAAAAGCAGCCCTCGCTGGTGGCTGCGGCCCAATGGATTGCCGGCGAAAAGCTCGAGCACGAACAATTTCACCCCCAGGTGCAACGCGCCTTGGACCACGCCGTCAAACCGCTTAAGCGCTACCGCTGCGCGGCCTGCGGCTTTGAAGCGCAACAGCATTTTTGGCACTGCCCCGGCTGCCAGGCGTGGGACAGCTACCCGCCCCGGCGCGTCGAAGAGCTCTGATCGCAAACACCTTTCCCTAGATAATAACGATGACCCCAAACACCCCCGCCACAGTCACCGCCGAGCAACTCGCCGCCTCCCGCGTGCTGGTGGTGGGCGACGTGATGCTGGACCGCTACTGGTACGGCGCGGTAGACCGCATTTCGCCTGAGGCGCCTGTTCCCGTGGTGCGCGTGACCCGCGAAGAAGAGCGCGGCGGCGGCGCAGCTAACGTGGCGGGCAATATTGCCGCCCTGGGCGCGCAAGCGTCCTTGCTGGCCGTGGTGGGCGACGACGAGGCCAGCCAACACTTAGAGGCGCTGCTGGCCAAAACCGGCATCCAAACCCACTTTGGCCGCGACGCCGAACTCAAGACCACGGTCAAGCTGCGCGTCATTGGCCGCCAGCAGCAGCTCTTGCGCATGGATTTTGAGAACACCCCAAAACACCGCGTGCTGGCCGACCAGACCGCGCGCTTTGCCGCAATCGTGGACGCGCAAGACGCCATCATTTTTTCGGACTACGGCAAAGGCAGCCTGGCCCAGGTGGGCGACATGATTGCGCAGGCCCGCGCGGCTGGCAAACCCATATTGATTGACCCCAAGGGCAGCGACTACGCGCGCTACCAAAACGCCACCGTCATCACCCCCAACCGCTCAGAGATGCAAGAAGTGGTCGGTGCCTGGAACAGCGAAGAAGAACTGCGCACCAAGGCCCACGCCCTGCGCGCGCGCCTGCACCTGGACGCCGTGCTGGTGACCCGCAGCGAAGAAGGCATGACCTTGTTTGACGCCGAGGGCGAGCTGCACGTGAGCGCCCAGGCGCGCGAGGTTTTTGACGTGACCGGCGCGGGCGACACGGTGATTGGCACCATGGCTACGCTCTTGGGCGCGGGCCTAAGCCTGCGCCAGGCCCTGCCCTGGGCCAACCGGGCCGGCGGCATTGTGGTTGGCAAATTTGGCACCGCCACGGTGTCCTACCAGGAGTTGTTTGCATGACGCGCATCGTGGTTACCGGCGCGGCCGGCTTTATTGGCAGCCAGATCATTGCCGGGCTCAATGCCCGTGGCATTGACAACATCATTGCGGTGGACGAGCTCACCCAAGGCGACAAGTTTCGCAACCTGGCGGGCCTCAAAATTGCCGATTACGTGGACGCCGACGCCTTTTACAGCGCCTTTGCCGCCCAGCGCTACGGCCCTGTGGAAGCCGTCTTCCACGAAGGCGCTTGCAGCGACACCATGGAATTGGAAGGCAAGTACATGATGCAAAACAACTTCGAGACGACCAAGCAGCTGTTCCACGCCGCGCAGTCGCAAGGCACGCGGCTTTTGTACGCGTCGTCGGCAGCCACCTATGGCGGCTCGGCCACCTTCAAAGAAGACCCAGCTTTTGAAGCACCGCTCAACGTCTATGGCTACTCCAAGCTGCTGTTTGACCAGGTGATGCGCCGCGAACTTGGCGCCCAGTTGCAAAACGCGCGCACCCAGGTGGTGGGCTTTAGATATTTCAACGTCTACGGCCCGCACGAGCAGCACAAGGGCCGCATGGCCAGTGTCGCTTACCACCAGTTCCACCAGTTTCGGGCTGAGGGACGGGTCAAGCTGTTTGGCGAATACGGCGGCTATGCAGCGGGCGCCCAAATGCGCGACTTTGTGTTTGTGGACGATGTGGTGGCGGTCAACCTGTGGTACTTCGACCACCCCGGAATAAGCGGCATCTTCAACCTCGGCTCGGGCCGCGCCCAGGCCTTTAACGACGTGGCCTGCGCCGTGGTCAACACCTTGCGCGCCGCCGACGGCCACGTGCCCCTGGCGCTGGAGACGATTGCCGCCATGGGCTTGGTGGAATACATCGCCTTCCCCGACGCGCTGCGCGGCAAATACCAGTGCTACACCCAGGCCGACCTGGGCGCTTTGCGCGCCAGCCGCTGCGACCACGCCTTTGCCGATGTGGCCACCGGCGTGGGCAAATACGTGCAGTGGCTGGCGGCGCAAGCCTGAGCCCCCCGCCCCAGCACGCCACCCATGCGCAGACTGCACCCCATGCTCCGACTGCGCCACCTCTGTCAGTTTTTTCTTGGCGTCATGGCGGGCCTCA
>CAMDHS010000218.1 GCA_945898115.1 Comamonas sp. lk | reverse complement strand
TGGCGTTTAAAAACACGGCGTCTGGCGCAAACACATCCAGCCGGTCGGCCCCGTCGCCGGGCAGGGGCAGCAAGTCGGGCGCTATTGCCGCAATTTGCAGCGCGTCCACGCCCAGCACGCGCAACGCAGTTTTGTGCAACGCCGCTTTGTCGTCTGCGGCAGGCGAGAGCGCATAGGTGTTGACCTCAAGCACCGGCGAGGCCCAGGCCACGTCTGGGTGCCGACTCAGGCGTCCGTACATCGCCTCATTAAGGCGCGCGCCGCTGCCGGCGCTTAGCTGCAAATCTGCCTGCCCCGAGACCGAGCGCACCGCCTGCGCAAACTCGTCCAGCGCAGACGCGTTGATCAAATGCACCGCAAACGCCAGCGCCACGCCCAGCATCACCGACACCACAGCCGCCGCATTGCGCCAGGGGTGCTGGCGCAGCTCTTGCCAGGAAAAGCTGGTGAGCAGGGGCCACAAGGGGCTGCGTGCGGGGCGCTGCGCGGCTGTGCTCATTGCGCCGCCAAGAGTGCTACTGCGGCTAGGGGCGGCATGACCTCAACCCCATCGCGCAGCGGGTAGGGCTGCGGCACGGGCGCTACCACCAGCTTGCGGGCAGCGCCCAGATCGGCACTGGCCAAATAAAAGCCCTTGGAAACGGTGGGCGCCGAAGAGCGCTTTATTTCAATCACCCAGGTGGCGCCATTGCGAAACTCCAGCACCAAGTCCACCTCGGCGCCGTGGCTGGTGCGGTAGTAGCTGGCCTGGGCCTGTGGGGCTGCAGCAATGAGCTGCTCTAGGACAAAACCCTCCCAGCTGCCACCGGCCACCGGGTGGCCCAGCACCGCGTCCAGGTGGGGCAGACCCAGCAGCGCGTGCACCAGGCCGCTGTCGCGCACATAGACCTTGGGCGCGCGCACCAGGCGCTTGCTGCTGCTGCCGCTCCAGGGCATCAGGCGGCGCACCAGCATCAGGTCGCACAGCAAATCGATATAGCGGCCCACCGTCTGCCCGCTGATGGCCAGCGCGCCCGCCAAGCGGGACTGGTCTAGCAGCTCGCCCTGGTTGTGCGCCAGCATGGTCCACAAGCGGCGCAAGGTGGTGCTGGGAATGCGCGGCCCCAGCGCCGGAATGTCTTTTTCGAGGTAGGTGGCAATAAAGGCGTCGCGCCAGGCCAGGCTGGCGCTGTCGTCAGCGGCCAGCCACGCCAGCGGAAAGCCGCCGCGCACCCACAAGTCGTTCAGCGTTGTGGCGCTCGCCTGGGCGTCCACCACTTCGCGCGCCTGAAAAGGCGTGAGCTCTAGCGTGGCCACCCGCCCGGCCAGGCTTTCGCTGCTTTGCTGCAGCAGCACGCCGCTGGCCGAACCCAAAAGCAAAAACTGGCCACTGGCCTCGCCTGCGCGGCGGCGCTGGTCAATCACGCCGCGCAGCACCGCAAACAGGCCGGGCATGCGCTGCACTTCGTCCAAGATCACCAACTGGTTTGGATGGGCCAAAAAGAAGCCTTCCGGGTCGTCAAGCTGGCGCTGGGCCGATGGCAACTCCAAGTCCAGGTAAATGGCCTTGCTGCGCGCGGCCTGCTCGGCAAACGCCAGCGTGGTTTTGCCGCATTGGCGCGGCCCGAGCAGCACCACGGCGGGGAATTGTGCGAGCAAGGTGCCGAGGGCGGCCTGGGCTTGGCGATTTTTCATCCGTGCATTTTATCCATTGAATAGAAAATTTGCACGGTTAAATATTGGCTGAGCCCGCTACAGAGAATTTTGCGACTCGCCGGTTTGCGGGCCGCTGAGCCCTTACACTTCGCAGCTCACCGGGGGTGTCAGGCGCAAGCCAGACTGAGAAATACCCCATGAACCTGATCTGGGTAATGCCAGCGTAGGAAGCGTGATGGGGAAGATGCCGTGCGTTCTGGGGGCTTTTTTCGTTTCATGGGTCCGGGCTGGATTTTTTTGAAACGTAAAGGAGCACTTCCATGAACCACGGCATTTTTTCTTTGTCCCGCAGCAGCGCCAGCGCGCTGCTGGTGGCGTCCACTTTGGGGCTTGCCGCTCCGGTGGCTTTTGCGGCAGACGCGGCGCCCGAGTTGCGCTTGCTCACACACAGCTCGTTTGGCGTGCCCAAGCCGCTCTTGGCCCAGTTTGAAAAAGACGCCGGTGTCAAGCTGCGCATCACCAAAGCGGGCGACGCGGGCGAGATGCTCAACAAGCTCATCCTCACCCGCAAAGCGCCCATTGCCGACGTGGTGTTTGGCATTGACAACACCCTGGCCGCCAAAGCCTTGGCCGCCGACGTGCTCGACGCCTACACCGGCGCTGCCGCGCAGCGCCCCTCCGCAGTTGGCTTGCCCGCGCCCCTGGTGCCAGTGGACTTCGGCTATGTGACGCTGAACTACGACAAAGCCTGGTTTGCCAAGCGCTCGGTGGCACTGCCCAAAACGCTGGAAGACCTGGCCCAGCCCGGCACGGCCAAGCTGCTGGTGGTGCAAAATCCCGCCACATCAAGCCCTGGCTACGCCTTTTTGCTGGCCACCATCGGCGCCTTGGGCGAAGAAAAAGCCTTTGACTGGTGGGCCCGCATGCGCCAGGGCGGTGTGAAGGTGGCCAAGGGATGGAGCGAGTCCTACTACACCGACTTTTCTAACACTCCAGGCGGGGCTTACCCGCTGACCGTGAGCTACGCCAGCAGCCCGGCGGCCGAGGTGTTTTACAGCAAAACCAAAATCAACGAGCCGCCCACCGGCAGCCTGAGCGTGCCCGGCGCGGTGTTCCGCCAGGTTGAAGGCGTGGCCCTGGTCAAGGGCGGCAAGTCGCGCGAAGCGGCCGAGAAGTTCATCGAGTTCATGCGCTCGCCCGACGTGCAAAAGCAAATGCAAACCGAGATGTGGATGTTCCCCGTAGAAACCGGTGTGGCCCGCGCCGAGGTGATGAAATTTGCCCCCGAGCCCGCCAAGTTTGACAGCCCCAGCGACAAAGACATCGCCGACAAGGGTGCGACCTGGGTGGCGCGCTGGACCAAGGTGGTTTTGAAGTAAACGCGCTCCTGTAAACGCATGACCGTAAACCCGCTGTGCAAATAGGCCCCGCCCTGCGTTCCCCGCGTTGGCTGGCGCTCGCCCCCCTGGCTTTTATGCTGGTGGTGCTGGTCGCGCCGGTCTTGCGCCTGATGCTGGAGGCGGTGTCCGGTGGTGTGGGGCCCTTGGCTTCTGGCGTGGACGCCAGCGCCTGGTTGCAGCCTTGGGTGGACCCGTATTTGCGCTGGCGCCTGCTGTGGTCGGCGCTGCAGGCGGCGCTCACCTGCGGCCTGGTGCTGCTGCTGGGCGTGCCAGTGGCCTGGGTGCTGGCGCGCTATGAATTTGCCGGGCGGCGCTGGGTGCTGCGCGCGTTGATGCTGCCCTTTGTCGTGCCCACGCTGGTGGCGGCCATGGGCGTGCTGGCGCTGTGGGGGCCGCACGGCCTGTGGGTGCAAGCGGGCGGGCAGTCTTTGCAAGACACGCCTTTTTTGCTGCTGTATGGCAATGTGTTTTTTAACCTGTGCGTGCTGGTGCGCAGCGCCACCGACGCGCTGGAAAACGTTAGCGCCTCGCGCCTGGCCGCAGCCCGCACGCTGGGCGCTACGCCCTGGCGCGCTTTTTGGCGCATTGAGTGGCCGGCGATATTGCCCTGGCTGATGTCGGCGCTGTGCCTGGTGTTTTTGTACTGCTTTGCCGGTTTTGGCCTGGCGCTGGTCTTGGGCGGCCAGAAGTACGCCACGGTAGAAGTCGAGATTTACACCCTGGTGGCCTACGAGCTGCAGCTTGGTGCGGCCGGCGTGCTGGCGCTGTGGACGCTGGGCATTACCGGCGTGTTTGCGCTGCTGTATGCGGTGCTAGAGCGCCGCCTGGCCACGCCGCTGCGCGCCGACCGCATTGCGCGGCGGGTACCCCGGGGCCTGGGCCAGTGCTTGGCAGTGGTGGGTGCGCTGGCGGTGCTGGTGCTGTTTTGCCTGGCGCCCATTGCCGCCATCGTCTTGCGCGCAGTGCTGGCCGGTGGCCAAGCCTGGGCCGTGCTGTGGGAGCCCGACACGCTGCAAGCCTTGGGCAACACCCTGCGCTTCTCAGGTGCGGCGCTGCTGCTGGCCACCGTGCTGGGTTTGGCCCATGCGCTGGCGGCTCGGCATTCGGCGACTTTGCGGGCGTTGGCGTTTTTGCCGCTGGTGGTGTCGCCCGTGCTGGTGGCCTTTGGCCTGTTGTTGCTGTATCCCAGTTGGACGGCCAGCGCGGCGCTGCTGGTAGCGGCCTATGCGCTCTTGGCGTATCCCTTTGTGGCCAAGTCGGTGGCATCGGGCCTGGACGGTTTGCCCGTCAATTTGCTGGCGGCGGCACGCTCGCTGGGCGCATCGCCCTGGCGCGCGTTTTGGCGCATTACCTGGCCGCTGCTCTTGCCCGCTCTGCGCCGGGGCATGGCCTTTGCCGCCGCTACGGCCGTGGGCGAATTTGCGGTGACGCTGTTTTTGAGCCGCCCCGAGTGGGCCACGCTCAGCACCCTGATTTACCAGCACCTGGGCCGCCCGGGCGCGGCGCACCTGGACGCCGCACTGGTGCTTGCCTGCGCGCTGATGGCGCTGGCGCTGGCCGTGTTTTTGTTGATTGAATGGCCCGGCACTGACGCGCCCAGCCCCAAGGAGTCCCATGCTTGAGTTGCAAGCCATCACCAAAACCTGGCGCCCCCCCGGCGGCAAGCAGCGACTGCTGCTCAAAGACTTGAGTTTGCAAGTGCCCCAGGGCCAAACCGTGGCGCTCTTGGGCCCTTCGGGCAGCGGTAAAAGCACCTTGCTCAAAATCATCGCCGGGCTAGAGGCGCCTGACGCCGGGCGCGTGCTGTTTGACGGGCAAGACATCACAAACCTGCCGCCCGAGCAGCGCAAATTTGCGCTCATGTTTCAAGACTTTGCGCTTTTTCCGCACCTGAGCGTGCAAGACAACGTGGCCTTTGGCCTGATCGAACAAGGCCAGCGCCGCGCAACTGCGCGCGCCCAGGCGGTGGAAATGCTGCAGCGCTTTGGTCTGGGCGCGCACACGGGGGCCCGGGTGTGGCAACTCTCGGGTGGCGAGCAGCAGCGCGTGGCACTGGCCCGCGCTTTGATAACTGCTCCGCGCTTGTTACTGCTCGACGAGCCTTTTTCCGCGCTGGATGCTGATTTGCGCCACAGCTTGCGCGCCGAGTTTCAGGCGCGCATTGCTGCGTCTGGCATGGCGGTGCTGTGGGTCACGCACGACGAGGCTGAGGCGCGCTCAGTGGGCGCGCGCGGTTTTCGGGTGGTGGATGGGGCTTTGCAGCAGCTTTGGTAGCTGCGGGTGCGG
>CAMDHS010000217.1 GCA_945898115.1 Comamonas sp. lk | reverse complement strand
AGGGGGAATATGTGGCCGGGTTGCACCAAATCATCAGCCACCGCGCCCGGTGCCACCGCAGCTTGCACGGTACGCGAGCGGTCAGCGGCAGAAATGCCGGTGGTCACGCCCTCGGCGGCTTCAATGGACACGGTAAACGCCGTGCCCTTTTTGTCGCCATTGCGCACCGTCATGGGCGGCAGCTTGAGCAGTTCGCAGCGCTCGCGGGTCAGGGTCAGGCAAATCAGGCCACGTCCAAAGCGGGCCATGAAGTTGATGGCCTCAGGGGTGACGTGGTCGGCGGCGAGCACGAGGTCGCCCTCGTTTTCACGGTCTTCTTCGTCCACAAGAATCACCATCTTGCCCGCGCGCATGTCGGCCACGATGTCTTGAACAGGGGAAATGGCCACGGGCTGGGTGGGAGCGGTAGGGGCAGTCATCGAACAACTTTCGCAAATTCTGGGGGAAATTCGGGGGCGAATTTCTGCCGCAAGGGCGGGTGGGCGATTATCGCCGCTTTAAGACGGGGCGCAGCCTAGTCGTCGATGGACGCGCTCCAGCGTGCGTTCAGGCCTTTTTGCAGGTCGCGCCTATCGCGTTTGGTGGGGCGGCCGTGGGCAATGGCCAGGGCGGGCTCGGCGTGCAGGCGGCGTTGTTCGGCGGCCTGGGCGCGGTCGAGCACGCTTTGGGCGGTTTCCTCGTACAGCGTCTGGGCCACTGGGGCAGAGCCGCGCGTGCCGCTGATACCCTTGACCACCACGGTGCGCTTGACGCTGGCCTGCCACAGCACCACGGTGTCGCCAACGCGCACTTCGCGCGAGGGTTTTACGTCTTGCTGGGCGATCTGCACCCGGCCTTTGCCCACTTCTTCGGTGGCCAGAGAGCGGGTTTTGAAAAAGCGCGCGGCCCAAAGCCATTTGTCGATGCGAATGCTGTCCATTAGGCTTCCTTTTGGGGACTATCAAGGGAGGGGTTGGCGTGCAGGGGCAGCAAGACGATGGCGTCCAGGCCGATGCGCTGCTGGTCGGCGAAGCGGTTGGTCAGCGCAATGCTGCCACCGAGCGCCTGCACCATCTCACGGGCAATTACCAGGCCCAGACCGGCCCCTACCTGCGGCCGGCCGGTGGCAAAGGGCTGAAACAGGCGCAGGCGCTGCGCCTCGTCCATGCCAGGGCCACCGTCTGCAATGCACAGGCGGGCGTGGCTGCTTTGGGTGCTGAGCGACACGCGCAAATGCGCGCCTTCGGGCGAATGGGCAATGGCGTTGTCCAGCAGGTTGCGGGTGAGTTCGCCCAGCATCCAGGCGTGGGCCAGCACCGGGCAGGGTTCGCTGCTGATTTCAAAGTCCAGCGACTTGTGCGCAATCAGGGGCGACAAATCGAGCGCCACGCTGCGCGTGGTCTGCGCCCAGTCCAGCACGGCAAAGTCTTTTTGCTGGCGTACCTGTTCCACCTTGGCCAGCGACAGCATTTGGTTGGCAAGGGTGGTGGCGCGGTCTACCGTGGCCTCTATCTCGCGCAGGGCCAACAGGGGTGCGAGGTCGCCGCGCAGCGCGGACTGCACCTGGGTCTTGAGCACCGCCAGCGGCGTGCGCAACTGGTGGGCGGCGTCGCGCACAAAGCGTTTTTGGTGGTCTAGCAAGCCTTGTAGTCGTTGCATGACCTGGCTGGTGGCCTGGGTGAGCGGCAGCAGCTCTTGTGGTAAGTCGTGGTCATCCAGGGGCGTCAACTCGTCCTCATCGCGCTGCGCCAGCGCCTGGCTTAAGCGCCTCACCGGGCGGATCACGCGTTGCACTACCACCAGCACCACCACGGTGATCACACCGATCAGCACCGCCTGGCGTTGCAGGGTGTCTAGCAAAATTTGCTCGGCCAGGGTGTGGCGCAGTTCCAGCGTTTCGGCCACCTGCACCATGGCCATGGCGCGTTCCTGTCCGGTGGCTACGGGCTGCAACAGCACGGCCACACGCACCGGGTCGCCTTGCAATGTGTCGTCGTAAAAATCGACCAGTGCCGCATAAGGGCCCTGGTTGGGCAAGGTGCCGTGCCAGGAGCGCAGGTCTTGCGCGCCGTCGATCCACTGGCCCTGGGCGTCAGAGACGCGGTAGCGCATGCGGCTGCGGTTGTCGGCCTCAAAGGCCTCTAGGGCGGCATAGGGAATTTGCCCGCGCAGTCGCGCCTGCGGTCCTTCGCCCTCAATCACCAGCAACTCGCCAATGGCCTTGGCCGAGGCCAGCAAGGTGCGGTCGTAGGCGGTGGTGACCGCCTGCAGGCTTTTGCGGTAGAGGCTCACGGTGTCCACCGCCACAAACAGCAGCACGGGCAGCAGAATGCCGATCAGCAAAGTGCGCCGCAGGCTTTGCGGCGTGCGCGGCGGCTTTGGGGCCCCAGGCTGAGGCTGCAGCTCAGGCTGCACTTGCGGCTGAGGCGGCATCTCAGGCGCCGAGGTGGCTTGCGTGCGTTCCATGGCTTTAGTCGGCCTTGAGCAGATAGCCCAGGCCGCGCAGGGTCATGAGTGTGACGCCAGTGCCGGCCAGTTTTTTGCGCAGGCGGTAGGCCACCACTTCAATGGCTTCAAACTGCACATCGGCCACGCCGGGAAACACCAGTTCAAACAGCCGCTCCTTGGCCATGGCGTGGCCGGGGCGCGCCAGCAGGGCGGCCATCAGGGCGAGTTCGCGCGGGCTTAAGTCCATCACCGTGCCCCGGCAGTACAGGGCGCCGCTGTCGCGCTCTAAGCGCAGCGCGCCCAAAGTCAGGGCGCTGTGCGGCACTGGCGCCTCGGCATTGGTGTGACGCCGGTGCAGGGCGCGGGCGCGGGCCTCTAACTCGTCCAGGTCAAAGGGTTTGGGCAGGTAGTCGTCGGCCCCGGCGTTGAGGCCGAGCACCTTGTCGCCCACGGTGCCGCGCGCCGTCAGGATCAACACCGGCGTACGCAGGCCCGCCTTGCGGGCAAGTTGCAGCACCTGCAGGCCGTCCAGGCCGGGCAGACTCAGGTCGAGCAGCACCACGTCGGGTTGCGCTTGCTGCCACGCGGCCAGCGCCAGCGCGCCATCGGCGCACAGCAGCACCCGAATGGATTTGCGCTCCAGGCTGCGTTGCAGCGTGGCGGCGAGTGTGGGGTCGTCTTCAATCAGGAGCAGGCGCATGCAGTGCGTGGGCTGTGGGTTCGGATAAGGGTGTAGCCTCGGGTTTCCCCTAGGGTTTCGTACAGCCAATTGACAGGCCGGACAGACATCATAGGCCGCACACCAACCCCCTCAAGGAGCTTTCCATGCGTCGTGATCATTTTCTGAAGTCCCTGGCCGCTTTGGCCACTGCGGGCGCCTTTCCCTTAAGCGCCCACGCAGGCGCCAACCTGAAGATGATGATTCCGGCCAACCCCGGCGGCGGCTGGGACGGCACCGGGCGCGAACTGGGCAAAGCCCTGCTCGACGCCAAAGTGGCCGACACGGTGCAATACGAAAACAAAGGTGGCGCAGCCGGCGTGATCGGCCTGGCGCAGTTTGTCAACGCAGCCAAGGGCGACGCCAATGCCTTGATCATGACCGGCGCCGTGATGGTGGGCGGCATCATCACCGGCAAGCCCCAGGTGGGCATGGACAAAATCACGCCCATTGCGCGCTTGACCAGCGAATACAACGTGTTTGTAGTGCCCGCTGATTCACCCTTGAAAAGTATGAAGGATGTGGTCGAGCAAATGAAAAAAGACCCCGCCAGCGTCAAGTGGGGCGGCGGCTCGCGCGGATCTACCGAGCATATTTGCGCCTCTATGCTGGCCACCAAAGTGGGCGTGGACCCGAAGAAGGTGAACTACGTGGCCTTTCGCGGCGGCGGCGAAGCCACAGCGGCGGTGTTGGGCGGCAACGTGACGGTGGGCGGCAGCGGCTACAGCGAGTTTGCCGAATACATCAAGGCCGGCAAGATGCGCCCCATTGGCGTGACATCGGCCAAGCGCCTGCCAGGCATTGACGTGCCCACGCTCAAGGAATTGGGCTATGACGTGGTGCTGGGCAACTGGCGCGCTGTGTACGGCGCCCCCGGTATTACGCCGGAGCAGCGCGAAGCCCTGACCGAGATGGTGGTCAAGGCGACCAAGTCCAAATCTTGGCAAGAGGCCCTGGCGCGCAACACCTGGACACCAGCGCTGCTGACCGGCAAGGCCTTTGACGACTTTGTAGACGACGAATTTGCCAGCCTGCGCGGCATCATGCACCTCTCAGGCATGGTTTGATGGCAGTAACGGACAAAACGCGGCAAAGCGCGGTGGCGCTGGCAGTGCTGGCGCTGGCCGGGGTGCTGGCGCTGGGCGCGGCAGACATTTCGTCCGAGGCGGGCTACGCCGGCATCGGGCCCAATTTTTTGCCTTGGCTGGTGGCCGTGGGCCTGGCGTTGGTGGCGGCTTTTTTGTGGTTTGAGGCGCACAGCGGCGGCTTTCGCGACATGCCCGACCCGCTGGCCAGCGACGCGCCGCCGCAGAGCGCGCCGTGCTGGCGTGGCTTTGCCTGGATGTCGGGCGCCTTGTTGCTCAATGCTGCGCTGATCACCACCATCGGCTTCATTTTTAGTTGCACCCTGTGTTTTGCCTGCGCCGCGCATGGCTTGCGCCAGGCGCAGTCGGGGGCGGCGCAAAGCCTGCGCAGCTGGCTCACCGACCTGGGCATTGGTTTGCTGATTGCCGCGCCTGTGTTCTGGATGTTTACCAAGTTTCTGGCCATCAGCCTGCCCGGCCTCACGCAAAGCGGGTGGTTGTAATGGACATCTTGAACCAGCTTATGCAGGGCTTTGCCACGGCAGGCACGCCCATCAATTTGCTCTGGGCCTTTGTGGGTTGCGCGCTGGGCACGGCGGTGGGCGTGTTGCCCGGCATT
Organism: Comamonas sp. lk; assembly: GCA_945898115.1. GTDB lineage: Bacteria > Pseudomonadota > Gammaproteobacteria > Burkholderiales > Burkholderiaceae_C > Allorhodoferax. The sequence continues at coordinate 477 of CAMDHS010000217.1, read as the reverse complement.
GGCCCGGCCACCGCTGTGGCCATGTTGCTGCCCATTACTTCGCAAGTGGACGCCACCGCGTCCATGATCTTTTTTGCCGGTATTTACTACGGCGCCATGTACGGCGGCTCGACCACGTCCATTTTGCTTAACACCCCCGGCGAGACGGCCAGCATGGTCACCGCCATGGAGGGCAACAAAATGGCCAAGAGCGGGCGCGCGGGTGCGGCGCTGGCCACGGCGGCGATTGGCTCTTTTGTGGCGGGCACGATTGCCACGCTCATGGTCACCCTGTTTGCCCCGGTGGTGGCCGAATACGCGGTGCGCCTGGGCCCGCCCGAATACATTAGCCTGATGCTGCTGGCGCTGACCACCGTGAGCGCGGTGCTGGGGCAAAGCACGGTGCGGGGGCTGGCTGCCTTGTTTGTAGGCCTGGCCATTGGCCTGATTGGCATGGACCAGATCACCGGCCAGGCGCGCTACACCGGCGGCGTGCCC
>CAMDHS010000216.1 GCA_945898115.1 Comamonas sp. lk | reverse complement strand
GAGGGTGGGCGGGCGTTTTCGGTTGCCAATTCGCCTGCGCAGGTGACGGCCAGTGGTGAGGTCGAACTCAATGTGCGCATCGTCAAGGACGGCGCAGGCACCACCTGGCTGCACCAGAACCTGGCGGTGGGATCCAAGTTGCGCATTGCCGGCCCTTATGGCCGCGTCGTTGTGCGCAAGTCGGTCAAGCAGCCCATGGTGTTCATGGCCGGCGGCTCGGGACTGTCAAGCCCGCGCTCCATGATTCTGGACCTGCTCGAGGGCGGCAGCACCACGCCCATGACTCTGGTCTATGGCCAGCGCGGCCGCGACGAGCTGTACTACGACGCCGAGTTCCGCGCCCTGGCGGCGCAGCACGCACATTTCACCTATGTGCCGGCCCTGTCTGACGAGCCCGCAGGCAGCGACTGGACTGGCGCGCGCGGCTTTGCGCACGATGCGGCCAAGGCACATTTCAACAACAACTTTGCCGGCCACACCGCCTATCTGTGCGGCCCGCCGGTGATGGTGGAGGCCTGCATCAGCACCCTGATGCAAGGGCGCTTGTACGAGCGTGACATCTTTACCGAGAAATTCCTCTCGGCCGCTGACGCCAACCAGCAGCGCAGCCCGCTGTTCAAACGCGTATAGCCCGAAGCGCCATGGCCGACCCATCCAGCGCCAAGCCCACGGTGCACATCGTGCAGACCGGAGAGTCCTATGTCTGCAGCGAAAGCCAGAGCCTGCTGCAGGGAATGCTCAAGCTCGGGCGCAAGTGCATACCGGTGGGCTGCGTCAATGGCGGCTGCGGTGTGTGCAAGGTGCGTGTGGTCAAGGGGCAGGTGAACAAGCTGGGTCCGGTCAGCCGGGCCCACGTCAGCGCGCAAGAGGATGCGCAGGGATACACCTTGGCATGCCGGGTGGCGCCCACCGATGAGGTGTGGCTCGAAGTGGCATGCAAGCTGGAGAAGCTTTTTTCCAAAGGGTTCGCTGCACCCAAGAGCGAAATTTTCAACAAGTAAGGAGACAACCATGAGCATTATGAGAATTGGCCACGTTGACATCAATGTGATGGACATGGCAGCCGCAGTGAAGCACTACGAAAACGTGCTGGGCCTGAAATCCACCATGCAGGACAAGACCGGCAAGGTCTACATGAAATGCTGGGACGAGTGGGACAAATACTCGCTGATCCTGACCCCGTCAGACCGCGCTGGCGTCAACCACGTCGGCTACAAGGTCGAAAAAGACAGCGATCTGGACCGCCTGCAAACCGCCATTGAAGCCGCAGGCACGGCCACCACCCTGGTGCCCGAAGGCACCATGCCTTCGACCGGTCGCATGCTGATTTTCAAACTTCCCAGCGGCCACGAGATGCGCCTGTTTGCCATGAAAGAATGCGTCGGCACAGACGTAGGCTCTCTCAATCCCGATCCTTGGCCCGATGGCGCCAAAGGTGCGGCTGCGCATTGGCTCGACCACGTGCTCCTGATGTGTGAATTCAATCCGGGTGAAGGCATTAACAAGGTCGCAGAAAACACGCGCTTCTTCATCGACGTGCTCAACTTCTTCCAGACCGAGCAGCTCACCGTGGGCCCCGAGGGTGCGTTCCAGCTGGCGTCTTTCCTGTCGTGCTCGAGCAAGCCGCACGACATCGCCTTTGTCGGTGGCCCCACTCCTGGCCTGCACCACATTTCCTACTTCCTCGATTCTTGGCACGACGTGCTCAAGGCCGGCGACGTGATGGCCAAGAACAAAGTGCGTATTGACGTGGCGCCTACCCGCCACGGCATCACGCGCGGCGAGACGATTTACTTCTTTGACCCCAGTGGCAACCGCAATGAGACCTTCGCCGGTTTGGGCTACCAGGCCCAGCGCGACCGTCCGGTGACCACCTGGACCGAGGACGAGGCCGGCCGTGCGATTTTCTACCACACCGGTGTGTTGCCCGCGTCTTTCACCGACGTGTACACCTGAAGCCCGGAGCGCCGCCATGCACACCGCACCCTTGCATGTAAACCAGGCCGTGATCAGCGCCGAGGCGGCGCACGCCTGTGTGGGCGCTGCCGTCAAGGCGGCGCATGCCATGGGCCTGTGCGTGAATGTGGCGGTGCTGGACGCCAGCGGCGTGCTGGCGGCGTTTTTGCGCATGCCCGGCGCGCCACTGCATTCGGTGGACATTGCCATGGACAAGGCCTATACCGCCGTGAGTTTTGGCCTGGCCACCAGCCAGTGGCACGCGGCCTTGCAAGGCCATTCGCCGGCGGTGCGTGAAGGCATCGTGCGCAGGCCCCGTTTTGTGGCCTTTGGCGGGGGCCTGGCCATTGTGGACCAGGGCCAGCGCATCGGTGCCATAGGCGTGTCCGGCGCCAGCGAGGCGCAGGACGAGGCGATTGCTCAGGCCGGCCTGAACGCCCTGGGTCTGGCTTGATTTTGATTTGAAAAACTACGATGAAACACTTTCTGAACTACATCAACGGCGAATTTGTTGCCACCGGCAAGACCTTCGAAAACCGGGCGCCCGCCGACAACCATGTGTTGGGCCTGGTGCACGAGGCCGGGCAGGCCGAAGTCGATGCCGCCGTGCGCGCCGCCCGCGCCGCCTTGCACGGCGACTGGGGCCGCATGACGCTGGTCAAGCGCACCGAACTGCTGCACGCCGTGGCCGATGAAATCATCCGCCGCTCCGATGAGTTTTTGGAAGCCGAAATTGCCGACACCGGCAAGCCCCGCAGCCTGGCGTCGCACATCGACATTCCCCGTGGTGCGGCCAACTTCAAGGTGTTTGCCGACATCATCAAAAACGTGCCCACTGAGAGCTTTGAGATGGCCACGCCCGACGGCGGCCAGGCCATCAACTACGCCACCCGTTCGCCCGTGGGCGTGGTCGGCGTGGTGTGTCCCTGGAACCTGCCGCTGCTGCTGATGACCTGGAAGGTCGGCCCGGCGCTTGCCTGCGGCAACACCGTGGTGGTCAAGCCCTCAGAAGAAACCCCCGCCACGGCCACGCTGTTGGGCGAGGTGATGAGCGCCGTGGGCATTCCGCCGGGCGTCTACAACGTGGTGCACGGCTTTGGCCCGCAGTCGGCCGGCGAATACCTGACCCGCCACCCCGGCGTCAACGCCATCACCTTTACGGGCGAGACGCGCACCGGCGAAGCCATCATGGCCGCCGCTGCCAAAGGCGTGCGCCCGGTCTCGTTTGAGCTGGGTGGCAAGAACGCCGGCATTGTGTTTGCCGACGCCGACTTTGACAAAGCCATCGCAGGCATCACCCGCAGCGCCTTTGAGAACTGCGGCCAGGTCTGCCTGGGAACCGAGCGCGTCTATGTGCAGCGCCCGATTTTTGACAAATTTGTCGCCGCCCTCAAAGCCAAGGCGGAAGCCCTGATCATCGGCCCGCCCAACGCGCCCGGCGTCAACCTCGGGCCGCTGATATCGGCAGAGCACAAGCAAAAAGTGCTGTCCTATTACCAAAAGGCAATCGACGAAGGCGCCACCCTGGTCACCGGCGGCGGCGTGCCCGAAATGCCGGCGGACATGGCGCAAGGCCATTGGGTGCAACCCACGATTTGGACCGGCCTGCCCGAGAGCGCGGCCGTGGTGCGCGAAGAGGTGTTTGGCCCCTGCTGCCACATCGCGCCCTTTGACACCGAAGAAGAAGTCATCGCGCTGGCCAACGCCACCGACTACGGCTTGGCAACTACGGTGTGGACCGAAAACCTGGGCTGCGCCCACCGCGTGGCCAAGCGGGTGGAAGTGGGTATTTGCTGGGTCAACAGCTGGTTCCTGCGCGACCTGCGCACCGCCTTTGGTGGTGCCAAGGCCTCGGGCATTGGCCGCGAAGGCGGCGTGCATTCGCTGGAGTTCTATACCGAACTGCGCAACGTCTGCATCAAACTCTGAAGGCAGACCATGAGCCAAGCCAGCAATCCCGAAATCGGCCAACGCGTTCGCACCGGCGCCTTCTTCAGCAATGTGCACGACCAGGGTAGCGGCCCGCCGGTGATGCTCTTGCATGGCTCTGGCGCAGGTGTGAGCGCCTGGGCCAACTGGCGGCTGTTGCTGCCGGTGCTATCGCAAGGCCGGCGCGTGGTGGCGCCCGATTTGTTTGGTTTTGGCTACACCGACCGCCCGGCCGACGCCGGCAACAACGCGCACTACCGCATGGAAGCCTGGGTGCAGCAGGCGGTGGACTTGCTTGATGCCTTGGGGATAGCGCAGGCCGATGTGGTGGGCAATTCCTTTGGCGGCGCGCTGGCGCTGGCGCTGGCTATCGCGCACCCCACGCGGGTGCGCCGCCTGGTGCTCATGGGCAGCGTGGGCGTGCCCTTTGAGATCACACCAGGTCTGGAGGCAGCCTGGGGCTACACGCCCTCGCTCGAGAACATGCGCCGCCTGCTCGACATTTTTGCCTTTGACCGCAGCCGCGTCACCGATGAGCTGGCGCAGCTGCGCTACCAGGCCAGCATCCAGCCGGGTTTTCAGGAGTCGTTTGGCGCCATGTTTCCGGCCCCGCGCCAGCGCTGGGTGGACGCCATGGCCAGCCCGGAGCACGCTATTCGCGCCTTGCCGCACCCCACGTTGGTGGTGCACGGGCGCGAGGACGCGGTCATTCCTGTGGCTACTTCGCTGGCGCTGGCGCAGCAAATTCCGCGCTCGCAGCTGCACGTGTTTGGCCAGTGTGGCCACTGGACACAGATTGAACACGCCGCCCGCTTTGCGCAGTTGCTGGAAAACTTTTTTGCCGAGGCCGACGCCAGCGCAGCGGCCTGACAGGCCACGACGCCAACCCCAATTCATCTACTACCCGCAGGACCTCCAACCCCATGCAAACTTCCCTGATCGAAACCCTGGGCGACGAGCTCTACCACGCCATGTCGACCCAGACCGTGGTCGATCCGCTGACCACCCGCTACCCCGATATCACCATCGAAAACGCGTACCACATTCAGCAGCGCATGCTTTCGCGCCGCCTGCAGGCCGGCGAGCGTGTGGTGGGCAAGAAGATTGGCGTCACCTCGGCAGCGGTGATGAACATGCTGGGCGTCTACCAGCCCGACTTTGGCTACCTGCTTGACGGCATGATCTACAACGAAGGCCAGTCGATTGACACCCACACCCTGATCCAGCCCAAGGCCGAGGGCGAGATCGCCTTCATCCTGAAAAAAGACCTGATGGGCCCTGGCATCAGCAACGCCGACGTGCTGGCCGCCACCGAATGCGTGATGCCTTGCTTTGAAATCGTGGACTCGCGCATCCGCGACTGGAAGATCAAGATCCAGGACACCGTGGCCGACAACGCCTCGTGTGGCGTGTTTGTGCTGGGCGACTGCGCGGTGGACCCGCGCCGGGTCGACTT
>CAMDHS010000215.1 GCA_945898115.1 Comamonas sp. lk | reverse complement strand
ACGAGCGCTTTATCCGCCTGTTTCGCCCCGGACTGCTCGAGGTGTTGCGCAGCAGCCCCCGCGTGAACCCGCTCAAGGTACAGATCGTCAAGTTTGGGGATTACATCAAAGAACTGCACGCGCCCTTGTCGGTCAACACAATCCGCATGAACCCCTTGCGTGGGTATTCCATGGTGGTGATTGACCCGACCATCGTGTTTAGCTCGCTGGACAGCTTTTTTGGTGGCTTTGGCCAGGGCGCCGTGGGCCAACTCGCGTCCGGGCGCATGTTTACGCCCATGGAGACGCGCATCATCAATATGATTCTGGACGTGACATTTCGCAACCTGCGCGAGGCCTGGGCCCCTGTGATGCCACTGGAATTTGAGTTTGTCAGCTCCGAGATCAACCCACAGTTTGCGCAGATTGCCGATGAAAACGATTTGGTCATCCTGAGCCGTTTTGAGACCGAAACCGCCACCCAAAACCTGGGCTTTATTGACGTGATCCACCCCTACGCATCGCTCAAGCCCGTGCGTGAACTGCTGCGCAGCCGGGTGCAAACCGGCGACGGCAACGAAGATTCGGACCGTGTTTGGCGCGAAAACCTCGAAGAAGCCGTGGGCGGCTCTTGCCTGGAAGCTAATGTCATCTTAGGCCAGGTCAACACCACCTTGCGCGTGGTCGAGTCCATGCAGCCCGGTGACATCCTGTATTTCAAGAAACCTGAATTTGCCAGCCTGCAACCCAACGGCATTCCCGCCTTTGACGTGCAGGTCGGCACCCTGGGCGCCCAGACTGCCGTGCAGATACAACGCGCCGTAGTTCCCGGCAACCACTAAACCTCACAGGAATTACGCCATGAGCGACACCGACACCCCCATGCTTTCCGGCCCCAAAGACCCGGAAAACCAAATCAACCCCGAAGTGCTGCAAAACATCAGCGTTACGATGAGCATCGAAGTGGGCCGCGCCATGATCAAGATCAAGGACCTGATGCGCCTGACCCAAGGCAGCGTGGTCGAACTCGACCGCATTGCCGGCGAGCCGCTCGACCTGCTGATCAACAACACCGTGGTCGCCCAGGGCGAGGTGGTGCTGGTCAACGAGCGCTACGGCATTCGCCTGACCCGTGTGGTGCCCGCCTCCGAGCGGATGAAAAACCTCTAAAGCGCCATGGGCACCGCCGCCACCAGCATCGATTGGCTGCGCGTGAGCGCCAGCATGCTGCTGGTGTTGGGCTTGTTGGCTGCGCTTTTTTGGATGCTCAAGCGCATGAAGAGCCTGCAAATCCAGCACAAGGGCCCGCCCATGCTCGAGGTGATAGAGACCATCAGCGTCGGACCCCGCCAAAAGATGGCGCTGGTGCGCGTAGGCGCCCACCAGGTGCTCGTAGGCATGACCGCCAGCCAATTTACCGCCTTGGGCCAATGGGACGATCCCGGCCCGCAACAGGAATCACCGCGTGAAAACTAAATGGATGTGGGCCGCTTTTGCGGCCATGCTGCTTGTGGTGCCGGTTGCCGCCTGGAGCCAGGGCATTCCCATGATCAACGTGACCGGCAGCGGCAAGGACTCGCAGTACAGCCTGTCTTTGCAGCTGCTGGCGTTGATGACCACGCTGACCCTGCTGCCTTCGCTCTTGCTGATGATGACTTCGTTTGTGCGCATCATCATCGTCATGTCCATACTGCGCCAAGCCCTGGGCACCGGCCAGACACCGCCCAACAACGTGCTGGTGGGGATTTCGCTGTTTTTGACGCTGTTCATCATGTCGCCGGTGCTCAACGACGTCTATACCAATGCCTTGGTGCCCTATATGGAAAACGGCATGAAGTTTGACAAGGCCCTGGCCGCTGCTGAGGCGCCACTGCGCGGCTTCATGCTCAAGCAAACGCGTGAAGAGGATATTGGCCTGTTCATGCAAATGGCGCGCAAGGCCGATGTGAGCGATGCGAGCCAAGTGCCTTTTACTACCCTGGTGCCAGCCTTTATTACCTCCGAACTCAAAAGCGCCTTCACCATCGGTTTTCTGATCTACATCCCCTTTGTTGTGATCGACCTGATTGTGGCTAGCGTGCTCATGTCCATGGGCATGGCCATGCTCTCGCCCATGATGATTTCGATGCCGTTTAAGCTCATGCTGTTTGTTCTGGTCGATGGTTGGAGCCTGATCATGGGCTCGCTGGCCGCCAGCTTTGTTAATTAGCGCCCGCCACGCGCCTCAACTACTAGCGAAAAACCCACCATGGACATTGCAGCCGTCGTAGACATCGGACACCAGGCACTGTGGATGGTTGTGCTGATTTCGGCGCCCCTCTTGGGCGTGTCGCTGGCCGTGGGCTTGGTCATTGGCATTGTGCAAGCCGCCACCTCCATCAACGAATCCACCCTGAGCTTTATCCCCAAGCTCGCCGCCCTGGCCATTACCCTGGCCATTGTGGGCGGCTGGCAGCTTGCCACGCTGGTGGACTACACGCGCAGCCTGTTTATGCGCATTCCGACGCTGTTCACCTGAACGCCACAGACACGCAGCATGAACCTTCTGGCCAACGACATCATCGAGCGTTTTTACACGTTCCTGTGGCCCATGCTGCGCATCTCCGCGCTGCTGATGTCGGCGCCCATTTTTTCATTGCGTTCACTCAATGTCCGCATGCGCGTGCTGCTGGCCGTGGCCCTGACCTGGATGGTGTACCCGGTGTTCACCTGGCCAGTCATCGACCCAGTGTCGCCCGCCGGCATTGTGGAAGTGTTCAACCAGGTCGCCATTGGCCTGGTCATGGGCCTGACGCTGCAAATCATCACGGCGGCCATTTTGCTGGCCGGCCAATCGGTGTCCACCGCCGTGGGCCTGTCCATGGCCAACCTGATGGACCCCAACCTGGGCAATGTGCCGGTGCTGGCGCAGTTTCTGCTGATTTTGTCTACGCTTATTTTTGTCGGCATGGGCGGCCACGCTATTTTGCTGGGCCTGGTGATCGACAGCTTCGCCACCATGCCCATTGGCAAAGGCTTGGTAACAGCCGGGGCCTGGGCGCATTTTGTGCAGTGGAGCTCAATGATGTTTTTGGGCGCGCTGCTGCTGGCCTTGCCGATGATGGTGACCATGTTGTTCATCAACATCGGCTTGGGCGTGGCTACGCGAGCGGCGCCCAGTCTGAATATTTTCTCCCTGGGCTTGCCGGTCATGATCGTGGCCGGTTTTGGTATTTTGATGGTGGCCCTGCCCAGCATGGGCGCACGCATCCAGTGGCTGTGGCTGCAGGGTTTTGTTGAAATTCGCGGCCAGTTTGGCCTGCAATAAGGCGGTAGAGCACCATGTCTGACGACAGCGCCGAACGCACCGAAGAACCCACTGCCAGGCGCCTTAAACGCGCCCGCGACGAGGGCCAGGTTGCGCGCTCCAATGAGCTGCCCGCCGCTGGCGTGATGATTGGCGCGGTGCTCATGCTGATGTCTCTGGGCGGCATCTGGTTCCACCAGCTCTCGGTGTATTTTGCCGCTGGCTTTACGCTTGACCAAAAGTACCTCAACACCCCCGCGCTCCTGCCCCAGGCCTTTGCGCTGCAGGTCAGCCACGGATTTTTGCTGGTGTTGCCCCTCATGCTGGTGACCATGGTGGTGGCGATTGTGGCCTCGGGCGCCACCGGTGGCTATCTGTTCTCTTGGGACGCCATCATGCCCAAGTTCTCCAAGCTCAGCCCCGTGGCGGGCTTCAAGCGCATGTTTGGAGGCCACGCGGCGGTGGAGCTCATCAAGTCTATTTTGAAATTCACCTTGATCGCGGTGGTGCTGCTGATGCTGCTAGATCGGCATTTTGCCGCCCTCCTCTCGCTCGGCGGCATGGCGCTGGAGCCGGCGCTGGCCATGGCCGGCACGCTGATTGCGGAGTCGCTGCTGTGGTTGACCCTGAGCCTGGTGCTCATTGCCCTGATTGACGCGCCCTACCAGCGCTATTCCTTTATGAAGCGCATGCGCATGTCCAAGCAAGAAATCAGGGACGAGCACAAGGACATGGAAGGCCGGCCCGAGGTCAAAGCCCAGATCCGCCGACGCCAGCGCGAAGTGGCCACGGTGCGCATGATGCAAAAGGTCAAGGACGCCGACGTCATCATCACCAACCCCGAGCATTTCGCCATCGCCTTGTCCTACGACCCGACCGCCGACGGCGCGCCGATTTTGCTGGCCAAGGGCGCCGACTTTGTGGCGGCGCGTATTCGCGAAGAGGCCAAGAACAACCATATCGAGATCTTCCAGGCGCCCGAACTCGCCCGTGCCCTGTACTTCACCACCGAGCTTGACCAGCCCATCCCCGAGGCCTTGTATTTTGCGGTGGCACAGGTGATCGCCTATGTGTTTAGCCTGGCGCAGGTGCAGCCCGGCATTGAGCCCATGGCGCGGCCCAACCCGAAAATCCCCGAAGCCATGCTGTTTGACGCCGATGGCAAACATCCAACAACAGCCGCCTCCGCATGAACGACTTCAACTCTTACGGCGACGAGTCAGCAGCTGGCGTGCAGCCCCTGTTTTTCAGGGTGGCCGACCGCATGCGCCTAGAAGGCTATGTCGCCGCCCTGATCGACGACAACATGAGCCTGTCCGTGGTCAGCAGCCACGACGCTATTCTGGACCACTACGGCAAGCTGCTGGTGGCCCGCCTGCGCGAGGCCGCGCCCCACATGGGCCTGGAGGTGTATTTCCCAGCCAGCGCCGAGGCGCTGATCACCCGCTTTAACGAGGTGCTGCAAGCCTATTCCATCGAAGACGCCATGGGCACCAAGGCGCCAGTGGCGCCGCCTAAGATCTGGATCGTGCATGACGCCTCGGCCCTGCCGGACCACGAGATCCAGCTGCTTGCGCGCCTGGTGCAGCACTTCCCGGCGGCCAATATCCGCGTGGTGATGCTGCTCACCACCACCAGCAAAAAGCAACGCCTGCTGACCTCGTTTGGCCGGCGCATTCTGAACTGGGAGATTGAGCCGCCCAGCGACGAGCAGGCCCAGGCGCTGCTAGAACAAGCGCGCGCCCAGGGACGCGAAGGTGCTGTCAGCGCGCTGCTGAAAAAAATCACGCCCTGGCACGCAGCCACCACCGCGCCCGTGGCGGCCGCCCCGCGCCCTGCGCCGGTGGCCCCAGCAACCGCCGAGCCCACAGCCCCCGTGCCGCTTGCGCCGCCCCAGACCGCACCCAAGAAAGAAAAAGCCAAAGGCAGTCTACGCAAGACCCTGCTGTGGCTCGCTAGCATCACCGCCTTGCTGATCGCCTGTGCGGTGGGTGTGCTAATGCTCTACGGCAGCCAGCAAACGGCGGCACTGTTGGGGATTGGCGCACGCAAGGCGCCCGAGCCGCTGCCTGTGGCCAGCGCGCCCAGCCCGGCAGTTGCAAC
>CAMDHS010000214.1 GCA_945898115.1 Comamonas sp. lk | reverse complement strand
AGCTCGCGTTGCAACTTGCGCAGCAGCGTCAAGATTTCTTCGGCCACCAGCGGATCCAGCGCCGAGGTGGGCTCGTCCAGGATGATGAGATCGGGCTTGGCCGCTAGTGCGCGGGCAATGCAGACGCGCTGCTTTTGACCGCCCGAGAGCTGGCCGGGGCGGCGTTGCAAAAAATCTTCGGGCAACTCCACCAGCGCCATCAGCTCTTTGGCGCGGGCCAGCACTTCGGCGCGGCTTGCGCCAAAGTAAAACTCCACTGGGCGGCCAACGATGTCGAGCAGGCTTTGGCGTGGGTTGATGGCCACGTCCGGAATCTGGTAAACGAGCTGGATGGTCCGCTTGAGTTCTTTGCTGCGGGCATTCAGGGCCGGGGGCAGCGCCTTGTTCTGGAACACGATCTCGCCACTGCGCGGCATGAGCAGACCGGTAATGATGCGCGCCAGGGTCGATTTACCCGAGCCCGATTCGCCCACCACCGCCACGGTTTCGCCGCGTTTAACGTCGAGCGACACGCCGCGCACCACATGAAAGTCGCCGTAGTAGGCGTGGCAGTCTTTGATCGACAGCACGGTTTCAGGCTTCACGGTGGCGGCCACGGCGCGCTCGCTGGCTGCGGCGCCGCGCACTGCCACCAGGCGGGCGGTGTAGTCCTGGTTGGCATGGTGCAGTATTTGGGGCGTGAGGCCTTCTTCCACCTCTTTGCCGTGGCGCAGCACCTTGATGCGGTCGGCCACCTGGGCCACCACCGCCAAATCGTGGGTGATGTAAAGCGCCGCCGTATGGTACTGGCGAATCAGCGATTTGAGCAGGATCAGCACCTCGATTTGCGTGGTCACGTCCAGTGCGGTGGTGGGCTCATCGAGCACCAGCACGTCCGGCCGGCAGGACATAGCCATGGCCGCCATGGCGCGCTGCAACTGGCCGCCAGAGACCTGGTGCGGGTAGCGCTTGCCAAAGTTTTGCGGATCCGGCAGATCCAGCGCGGTAAACAGCTCGCAGGCCCAGACTTCGGCCTCAGACCGGGTCATGAGCTTGTGCAGCACCGGGGCTTCGCAAACCTGGTCCATCAGGCTGTGCGCCGGGTTAAAGGCTGCAGCGGCTGACTGGGCAATATAGGCAATGCGCTTGCCGCGCATTTGGCGCCGGCCTTCGGTGTCCAGGGCGCGGATATTGATGCCGCCCAAAATCACTTCGCCGCCCGCAATGTGCAAGCCCGCGCGGGCGTACACCATGCTCGACAGACCAATAGTGGACTTGCCCGCACCGCTCTCGCCGATCAGGCCCAGCACTTCGCCCTTGCGCAGTTGCAGGTCCACGTTGTCAACAATCACGTTGCCCGCCACGCTTTCCAGGCGCAGGCCCTTGATATTCAGAATGAATTGTTCGTCCATGGCCGCTGTCTTTCTTAGAGTTCGGCTTGCGCGCCGGAGGGGCGGGCGTCGATGGACAGCATCCAGTCCACCACCAGGTTGACCGAAACGGTGAGCAGCGCAATGGCGGTAGCGGGGTAGATCGGCGCCATCATGCCGAAGTTGATGGCGGCGGCGTTCTCACGCACCATGCCACCCAAGTCGGCGTAGGGCGGCTGAATGCCCAGGCCCAGAAACGACAGGCCGGCAATAAACAAGAAGTTAAAGCAAAAACGCAGGCCAAACTCAGACACCAGCGGCGCCCAGGCGTTGGGCAAAATCTCGCGGGTAATCACCCACCACAGGCCTTCGCCCCGCAGGCGGGCGGCCTCGACATACTCCATGACGGTGAGGTTCATGCCCAAGGCGCGCGCCAGGCGAAACACCCGGGTCGAGTCGAGCACCGCAATCGTCAAAATCAGCACCGGAATGCTCGAACCAAACACGCCCAAAATGATGAGCGCAAAAATCAGGCTGGGGATGGACAGCATCACATCAACCAAGCGGGTGAAAAACACATCCACCCAGCCGCCCACCACCGCGCTCACCAGCCCAGTCAAGATGCCGATGAAAAAGGACAAGGTGGTAATGGCCAGCGCCACACCAATCGTCATGCGGCTGCCATACATCATGCGGGTGAGCATGTCGCGGCCAATCTGGTCGGCGCCAAAAAGCATCTTGGCCGAGGGTTCGTCCCAGGTGCCGCCCACATTGGCAGACTCGGAGTAGGGTGCAATCCAAGGCGTGAACAGCGATACCAAAATAAATATGCCAACAACGGCCAAGCCAAAGGCGGCAGAGGCGGTTAGCTTGTGTCCAAAAAGTTTCATGGTGTGTCTGTAACGAATGGGGTCTTAGCGCTGGTGGCGCAGGCGCGGGTTGACCAAAATCACCAGGATATCGGCCAGCGTGTTGAGCACCACGAAAACGGTCGCAAAGGTCAGGCCACAGGCTTGAATGACAGGCACGTCGCGCTTGGACACCGCGTCCACCATGTATTGGCCCAGGCCAGGGTAGACAAACACCGCCTCAATCACCACCACGCCGACGACCAGATAAGCCATGTTCAGGGCAATGACGGTGATGATGGGCGCCGCCGCATTGGGCAGCGCGTGGCGCACGATCACGCGGCGCCGCGGTGCACCTTTAAGAAAGGCCATCTCGATATAGGGCGTGGACATGACCGAGAGCACCGAGCTGCGCGTCATGCGCAGCATGTGGGCTGCCACCAGCAGCGTAAGGGTGAGCGCGGGCAGCGTGGCCTGGTAGACCCGCTCGCCAAAGCCCATGCCGTTGGACACCATGGCCAGCGAAGGAAACCAATGCACGTTGACCGAAAAAAAGATGATCAGGAGATAGGCGATAAAGAACTCGGGCAAGGAGATGGCGATCAGCGTGAGCACATTGGCCAGGCGGTCCGACCATTTGCCTTCGTTAATGGCCGACAACACGCCCAGGCCTACCGACAGTGGAATGGCAATCAGCGCGGCGTAACCGGCCAAAAACAAGGTGTTGCGCAGGCGCGGGAGCAGGTCGTCAATGATGACGCGCTTATTGGTCAGGGCCACGCCCAGGTCGCCATGCAGGGCGCCAACCAGCCAGTTCCAGTAACGGATGTGCGCGGGAATGTCCAGGCCGAGTTCGCGGCGGAACACGACCAGCGCCTCGGGTGTGGCGCCCTGGCCCAAAACGGCAGATGCCACGTCGCCAGGAAGAATTTGGGTGCAGACAAAAATCAGCACCGATACCGCAAACAGGGTCAATATGCCCAGAAGCAGTCGGTTAACAATCAGCTTTGCCATGAGGTGCGATAGGTAAGAAAAAAAGCGGCGGAATGTGCCGCTCGCCCGAAAATGAATGTTCGAGCAACAGTACCAAAATGTAGAGCAAAAAAGGGGTCGGGCGCAAACCCAACCCCTCTTTAGTTATAGCAATGCGACGCCGGCTGTTTCCAGACCGGCATAGCTACTACTTTAGGCGAACCAGCCTTTTTCAGGAATGCGGTCGTCGCCCATGTCATAACGACCCGAAGGCGTCAGACCTTGCAGCTTGTTGACGTGCGCGTCAAGGTAGTCCTGCACTGCGTAGTTGATCATGCCGGCGTTTTGCGACACGAGTTCCTGGCAGCGGGAATACATTTCCTGGCGTTTCTTCTGATCGGTTTCGACGCGAGCTGATTCCAGCGTCTTGCTGAACTCGGCGTTCTCGAAATGGCTGTCGTTCCAAGGATTGCCTTTGCCGCCGTAGAAAGTAGAGGTGAACTGGTTGTCGATGGTGGGACGGTTGCCCCAGTACACCGCGCAGAATGGCTGCTTGAGCCAGACGTTGTCCCAGTAGCCATCGCCAGAGACGCGCTTCAAGTCCAGATTGATACCGGCCTTGGACAGAGACTCTTGGAAGATCTGGCCCGCGTCAGTGGCGCCAGAGAACGCGCCTTCGGACACTTGCAACTCAATCGCGCCACTGTGACCCGATTTCTTCATGTGGAACTTGGCTTTTTCTGGGTCAAAGCGGTTCATGGGTTGCTTGGGATCATAGAACTTCATCTTTGGTCCGACGCAGTTGTCGTTACCGATCGATGCGTAGCCGCTGTAGACGTTGTCCACGATTTTTTGGCGGTCGATACCAAACTTCATCGCCAGCATCACGTCTTGGTTGCTGAATGGCGACTTGTCGGTGTGGGCCACGAAGCAGAAGCGGTTGCCCATGCCTGGTGTGCGCGAGACTTTGAGCGCCGAGTTTTTGGCCAGCAAAGCAGCCGTTTTGGGGCTCACGCGGTTGATGATGTCCACGGTGCCGGTTTGCAGCGCGGTGGTGCGCTGGTTGGCGTCCTGGATGTAGATCAGTTCAACGCGGTCGAAGTTGCCGCGGTTGGGCTTCCAGTAGTTGCCGGACTTGCGCTTGAAGGTCGCACGCACACCGGGTTGGAATTCGTCGAGCGTGAAGGCGCCGGTGCCATCGGGCTTGCTGAAATCTTTGAAACCATTGGGCACCACAACGATGTGGTAGTCACTCAGGTTGAAAGGCAAGTCCACATTGCCCTTGTTCATGGTGATTTGCACCTGGGTAGCGGACAGCTTTTTGATGTCTTTGATATCGGCCAACAGGGCTTTGGCAGGAGACTTGGTCTCGCCGCGGTGCATATTGATCGAGTAGATGACATCGTCTGCGTCGAGCGTCTTGCCCGACGTGAAGGTGATGCCCTTGCGCACATTGAATGTCCAGTCGGCGGCGCCGGGTTTGACGTCCCAGCTCTCGAACAGTTCGCCCACGGCGTCGCCGTTGTCGGCCACTTCGACCAGGTTGTTCCAGAGCATCAGGCTCATGGTGATTGGGATGGAGTCCGCGTAGGTCAGCGGGTCCAGGCTGTCCGAAGGCGAGCCGCCTTCCATACCCATGCGCAGCGTGCCACCCTTTTTGGGTGCGCTTTGCGCCATGGCGGGTGTGACGCCGAAGCTGGACGCCAGGCCAACCGCAGACGCGCCAAGAATCAGTTGACGACGATCGAGGATGATTCCCGTGTCGTTGGTGGTTTCGACATTTGCCATTTTTGAAGATCTCCAATCCAAGCAGATTAATAAACAGTTTCCAGGTTGTTTTGCCAATTTTGGCAAAAAACAGGGAGCGGAGTGCAAACCGATTTGCGTCCTATCGGCATAGTAATGCAAAGCTTTCCCCTCCTCAAGGCGAACGTATTGGCATATTCCCTTAGAGAACCACAGTTTTTGCCTCTGCGTGGCAATTTTTGAAATTGATTGCACCGCCGTATGGCGCAATGTGCAAATTCACTTTCCATGCTGCATCGCAACAGAATTCAGCGCTTTCGGGAGCGCTCGTCTTTGGGGCGCACGCCAAAGCGGCGCCGATAGGCACGGGAAAAGTGCGATGGCCCAGAAAAACCACAGGCCACGGCAATGGCCATGACGCCCATATCGCTCTGTTCGAGCAACTGGCGGGCCCGGTCCAAACGCAAAGACA
>CAMDHS010000213.1 GCA_945898115.1 Comamonas sp. lk | reverse complement strand
CTGGCCCGGCAGCGGGCGCAGTCGCTTGTGGCCGGGGCCCAAGACCGCGCAGGGCTTCACCCTGCTGGAGCTACTGGTGGTGATGGCTAGTGTGGCCATCGCCTCGGCCGGCGTGGTGCTCACCCTGCGCGACAGCAGCGCCTCCGACTTGGAGCGCGATGCCCAGCGCCTGGCGGCCGTGCTGGAATCGGGCCGCGCGCAGTCGCGCATGCAGGGCACGCCGGTGACGTGGCGCGCGGTGCCCGGCGGCTTCGCGCTTGAGGGCCTGAACCCGCCTCTGCCACCCCAAGTCTGGCTCAGCGCAGACACCACCGTGGGCGCCGTGCTGAACCCACCGGCGCCCGGCGCACCCGGCGCGCCCAATACCAAATCCGACCGCCTTAGCCTGGGGCCTGAGCCGATTTTGGAAGCCCAAGGCGTGGTCTTGGCCGCGCGCAGCAAGCCCGATATCCGCCTGCAACTCGCCACCGACGGCCTGCGCCCCTTTGCCTTGGTGCCCGTGGGCACGGCGCTGGGAACCACGCCAGGACTGCCCCCGCCATGACGCCCGTGCAGCGCCGCACCGCCCGCGCTGCCTTGCGCGGCTTTACCCTAGTCGAGGTGCTGGTGGCGCTCACCATCGTGGGCGTAGCGCTGGTGGCAGGCCTCAAAGCCACTGGCGCGCTCACCCTGCACGCCCAGCGCCAAAGCGATGTGCTGTTGGGCCAACTCTGCGCCGAAAACGCGCTCCACCAAATCCGCCTGGGCCGCCAGATGCCCGGCGTGGGCGAAAGCAGCCGTGAATGCCTGCAAGGCGACCAAAGCTTCACTCTGCTCCTCAATGTGCAGCCCACGCCCAACCCCAATTTTGTTCGGGTAGACGCCCAGGTGCGCAATGCCAGCGAGTCGGTTCTGCGCCTGTCCACCATCGTGGGGCGCAACTGATGGCCGCTGCCCACACCCTTGGCAGTGGCGCCAGAGCGCCCGGCCCGCACACGCCAACCGCTGCGGCGCGGCGCCACCCTGCGCAGCGCGGCTTTACCCTGATCGAATTGCTGGTGGCGCTAACGCTGATGGCGCTGATGGCCGCCATGTCTTGGCGCGGCCTGGACGGCATGGTGGGCGCGCAAAAGCGCCTGGCCCAGCATTCGGATGAGGTGCTCACCCTGCAAACCGGCCTGGCCCAATGGGGCGCCGACCTGGACGCGCTGGCCCAGCAGCCCAACACCCCCAGCATTGACTGGGACGGCCGGGCCCTGCGCCTGCTGCGCCGAGGCAGCCAGTCTGCGGGCGAGGGCTTGCACGTGGTGGCCTGGTCGCAGCGGCTGGTGGGCGGTACGGCGCATTGGCTGCGCTGGCAGTCGCCGGCGCTTGCCACCCGCGCCGAACTGCAAGCCGCCTGGAACCAGGCCGCGCGCTGGGGCCAAAACCCCAGCGACGACGACCGCCGCTCAGAGGTGCGCATTACCCCGCTGGCGGGCTGGCAGATATTTTTCTACCGGGGTGGCGCCTGGACCAACCCCTTGTCTTCGGCCGACGGCAGCGCCCCTGGTGAAGGCATCGCCCAGGCGCCGTTAGTGGCGGCTTCGGGCGTGCCCGGCCTGCCAGCGGGCGCAGGCCTTGGCGACCCCACACGCAGCGCAGTGGCTGGCGCCATGCCCGACGGCGTGCGCCTGCTGCTCACGCTGCCGCCGGGCCAGGCGGTCAGCGGTGTGCTCACGCGCGACTGGGCTCGCCCCGGCTTAGGCGGCACGCAATGAAGCAACCCACCGCCTGCCGCCGCACACGCCAATCTGGCGCCGCCATCCTCATGGCCATGTTGACGGTGGTGCTGGTGGCCAGCCTGGCATCGGCCGCGCTGTGGCAGCAATGGCGCGCGGTAGAGGTGGAGAGCGCCGAACGCACCCGCGCACAATCGTCTTGGGTGCTGACCGGCGCGTTGGACTGGGCGCGGCTGATCCTGGCCGAGGACGCGCGCAAAGGCGGCGCCGACCACCTGTCCGAACCCTGGGCCATGCCGCTCGAGCAAGCGCGCCTGTCCACCTTTTTGGCTGCCGACCGCAGCGACACTTTGGCCGCCGACGCCAGCACCAACGCCTTTTTATCCGGCCAGATCACCGACCTGCAAGCGCGGTTGAACCTGAAAAATCTGCTGCAAGACGACGGAAAAGTGCACCCGCCCACACTGCGCATGTGGGAGCGCCTGTTCACGCAACTGGGCTTGCCGCGCGCCACGCTGGACCGGCTGGTAGCGCAACTGCTGCGCGCCCAACAGGCCAGCACCGCCGTGGCCACCAACAAAGCGATGGACGCCAGCGCCGACGGCCCGCTGTGGCCGCAAGAGCCAGACCAACTGGCCTGGCTGGGCCTAGACCCGGCCACGCTGGCGCTGCTGCAGCCCCACATTACCGTGCTGCCCGAGCGCACGCCGGTGAACCTGAACACGGCCTCGGGCCTAGTAATGATGGCCTGCCTGGAAGGCGTGGCCCAGGCCGACATGCAGCGCCTGCTCGACGCCCGGCGCCTAACGCATTGGGACAGTCTAGACGACGTAAAAAAAGCGGCCAAGTTGCCCCTGCTTGCGCTTGATGCCTTGCAGGTGGGCACCACGAGCCGCTTTTTTGCGCTGCGCGGCGTGCTGCAAATCGAGGGCAACACGGTGCAGGAATATTCGGTAGTGCAGCGCGACGCCATGAAGGTCAAAACCCTGTGGCGCAAACGCCCGCTCAACGCGGCGTACCCCACCGCTTCCAGCCTGCCCGACAACTTGTCCTACCACAGCGCGCCTGGCCCGCAGTTCCGCACCCCGGCACCTACAATGACCGGTGAATTTTGAACCATGGCCACTCTGATCCTCACCCTTCCCCGCACCGGCTTGCAAACAGGCTCGGTGGTGGACTACGTGCTCAGCCCCGACGGCCTTGCTGCAGGCAAGGCGTCGAGCGCGCCGCTGGCACTGCTGCCCAGCGCAGGCACCGGCCGCGTGACAGAGACGCTGCTGCTGGTGGGCGCGGCACACCTGTCCTGGCACCGGGTGCAGCTGCCCAAGGGCGCGGCGGCAAACAGCGCCCGCCTGCGCGCGGTGCTCGAAGGCCTGCTCGAAGACCAGCTGCTCGACGACCCGGCCACGCTGCACTTTGCGCTGGCCCCGGGCGCCGCCAAAGACGCCAGCACCTGGGTAGCCGTGTGCGACAAGGCCTGGCTGCGCAACGGCTTGCAGACCCTAGAGGCGGCCGGCATCACGGTGGCGCGCATCGTGCCCGAACTGGTGCCCGACGCACCGGCGGATGCCAAGCAGGGCGCTACCGCAGAGGCAGGCAGTTTGTACGCCATAGACAACGCCGGCCAGCCCCTGCTGCTGCACGCCAGCGCCAGCGGTGTGACGCCTTGGCCGCTGCAAGCCAGCACCGTGGCCCTGCTGCAGTGGCCGCAAGACGCCCCGCTGCGCGCCGAGCCCGCCGTGTCCGTGCTGGCCGAACAGCTCTTTGGGCGCAGCGTGCAATTGCAAAGCCGGCCTGAGCGCGCCTTGGCCGCCTGCCAAAGTGACTGGGATCTGGCCCAGCTCGACCTGGTCAACAACCAGCGCAGCCGCAGCCTTAAGCGTCTGGGTGGTGCTGCGCGCGCACTAATGCAAGCGCCCCGCTGGCGTGCCGCGCGCTGGAGCCTGCTGGCGCTGATCGCGGTCAACCTGCTCGGCCTCAATGTGCGCGCCGGGGCCGAACACGCCGCGCTGCAAGCACAGCGCAAGGCCATTGACGCGGTGCTGACCGGCACCTTTCCAGCCACGCAGGTGGTGGTGGACGCGCCAGTGCAAATGCAGCGCGCTGTGGCCGCCCTGCAGCAAAACGCCGGAACGCTGGGCGCGCGCGACTTTGAAACCCTGCTGGGTGCCTGGGCGCTTGCAGCACCCACCGCGCCTGCACCCAGCGGCCTGGACTTTGCCAATGGCGAGCTGCGCCTGCAGGGCGTGGCCCTGGCCGCAGGCGCACTGGCTGAGACCACCCAGGCCCTCAAGGCCCGGGGCTACACCCTGCGCGCCACCGGTGCAGACCTGACGCTGCGGGGCGCACCATGAACGCAAACATGCAAACCACGGTACGCGCCGCCATCGCCAGTGCGCAAACGCGCTGGGCACAAGTGAGCCCCCGCGAACAGCGTCTGGTGCGCGGCGCGCTGGCGCTGCTGGCGCTGGTCTTGGTCTGGTTTGTGGCCCTGCGCCCGGCCCTTGCCACGCTGCGCAGCGTGCAAAGCCAAGGCCCGCAATTGCGCGCGCAGTTGCAAGACATGCTGCAGCTCCAAGCCCAGGCGCAAGTGCTGCAAGCCTTGCCCGCAGCGCAAACCCAAGACAGTAAAAGCCTGCTCGAAGCCGCCCTGGCCACGCTGGGCGCCACAGCGCAGATGTCTCTTACCGGCGACCGCGCCACCATCACCCTCGAGGGCAGCAGTGCCGACGCCCTGGCGCAGTGGCTGAGCCAAGCGCGCCTGAACGCCCGCGCCCGCCCCCTGGAGCTGCACCTGACCCAAAGCCAGGGGCTTTGGAAGGGCCGCATCGTGTTGCAAATGCCCAGTACCGCTGCGCCCTGACCGCTGGCAATCCATGGTCCGCCCGCACACACTTGCCACCGCCCGCACGCCCTGGGCCTGGGCGCTTGGCGGCGCGGCGCTGGGCTTGTTGCTGGCCACGGTGCTGTTTGCCCCCGCCGTCTGGCTGGCGGGCCGCGTGCAGGCTGCTAGCGGCGGCCAGGTGCTGCTGCAAGACGCGCGCGGCACAGTGTGGAATGGCTCAAGCCAGATCACCCTGACCGGCGGCCCCGGCAGCAGCGACAGCAGCACTCTGCCCGGGCGCCTGGCTTGGCGTGTGCAGCCGGGCTGGGGCCAGTTGCAAGTCTCGGTGTTTGCCGACTGCTGCATGCAAACGCCCTGGGCCCTTGATTTACTGCCGCGCTGGGGCGGCGTGCATCTGCACATGCAAGACCAGCGCTCGCAGTGGCCCGCGCTGCTGCTCACCGGCCTGGGCACGCCATGGAACACCATCCGCGCCGAAGGCCAGTTGGCCTTGTCCAGCCAGGGCTTTGGCGCGCAGTGGGTACATGGCCGACTGGCGCTGCAAGGCCAGTTGCAGGTGGACGCCATCGACGTGGCCTCGCGCCTGTCCACACTGCGGCCCATGGGCAGCTACCGCTTTGTGGTGTCCGGCGGCGACACGCCGCGCTTGAACTTAAGCACCACGCAGGGCAGCCTGCAATTGACGGGCAGCGGCCAGTGGACGGACGGACGCTTGCGCTTTGAAGGGGTGGCCAGCGCCGCGCCCGAGCGCCAAGAGGCACTGTCCAATCTCTTGAACATCATCGGACGGCGCGAGGGCGCGCGCTCCATCATCAAAGTGGGTTGAACTTCTATGACACCAACGCGCATTTCTCCCACTGCTCC
>CAMDHS010000212.1 GCA_945898115.1 Comamonas sp. lk | reverse complement strand
ACAAACGCAAGTCGTTAACGCCATCGCGCAGCATCGTCAGGCGGTCCGGGCCCATGCCAAAGGCAAAGCCGATGTATTTCTCGGGGTCCAGGCCCATGTTGCGAATCACATTGGGATGCACCTGGCCCGAGCCGGCCACTTCCAGCCAGCGCCCGGCCAATGGGCCACCGGCAAACTGGATGTCAATCTCGGCGCTGGGCTCGGTAAACGGAAAGAAACTGGGCCGAAAGCGCAAGACCAGGTCGTCGCTCTCAAAAAAGGTACGGCAGAAGTCGGTAAACACAAACTTCAGGTCTTTGAAACTCACGTTTTCGCCCACCCACAGGCCTTCGCACTGGTGGAACATGGGCGAATGCGTGGCGTCGCTGTCCACGCGGTAGGTGCGCCCGGGCGCAATCACGCGAATCTCGGGCATGTCGCCCGAAAACAGTGCGCCGTCTTCAGCGCCTGCGGCCTGGCGGTATTTTTTGACGTGCTGCACCGCGTGGCGGATTTGCATCGGGCTGGTGTGGGTGCGCAGCAGCAAAGGCGCTTTTTCGGTGCCGCCTTCGACATAAAAGGTGTCGTGCATCGAACGCGCAGGATGGTCTTCGGGCGTGTTGAGTGCGGTGAAGTTAAACCAATCGGTCTCAATCTCGGGGCCCTGGGCTACGTCAAAACCCATCGATCCAAAAATGGCCTCAATGCGCTCGAGCGTCAGCGACACCGGGTGCAAGCCACCGGCGCCACGCAGGCGGCCTGGCAGGGTGACGTCCAGTGCCTCGGCTTGCAATTGCAATTGCAATTCGGCATCGGCCAGGGCTTGGCGGCGCTGGGTGAGTGCGGCCTCGATCGCCTGTTTGGCCACGTTGATGGCTGCGCCGCGCGACTTTTTCTCGTCTACGCTGAGGGCCGCCATGCCCTTCATCAGCTCGGTCATGCGGCCGGACTTGCCCAGGAACAAGGCCTTGGCGTTTTCCAGCTCGGCCGGCGTCACGGCCTGGGCAAAGGCAGCGGTGGCCGCATCGACGATCTCAAACAGGTCGGTCATAGCAAGGTAGGTAAATCTCGGGAGTCAAGGAAAAAGGGCTAGCGCTTTTTCAAGCTCTAGCCCTTGTCTCTGGTGCGCCATACGCCACTTTTCAGGGCGCAGGGGACGGGAATCAGGCGGCCAGCTTGGCTTTCACTTGTTCCACAATGCCCGCAAAAGCGGCCATGTCGTGCACCGCGATATCAGACAAAACCTTGCGGTCGATCTCGATATGCGCTTTTTTCAGTCCGTTGGCGAACTGGCTGTAGGTCATGCCGCATTGGCGGGCTGCAGCGTTGATACGTGCAATCCACAACTGACGGAACACACGCTTTTTGGTACGGCGGTCACGGTAGGCATATTGCCCAGCCTTCATTACCGCTTCTTTAGCGACGCGGAAGACATTACCGCGGCGACCGCGGAAACCCTTAGCAAGGGCGAGAACTTTTTTGTGGCGGGCGCGAGCCGTTACACCACGTTTGACGCGAGGCATGGTATTACTCCTTGTTCGTCGTTAATTAAATACCACGACCGGGAAGCATCTGTGCCATGTGACCCATATTGGTCTCATGGACAGCTGTCGAACCGCGCAGGTGGCGTTTATTTTTGGTGGTCTTCTTGGTCAAGATGTGACGTTTGAAGGCTTGACCGCGTTTGACGGTGCCACCAGGACGAACGCGAAAGCGTTTTTTCGCCGCGCTCTTGGTCTTCATTTTGGGCATGGTTATGCTCCTTCTACTTTGTGCTCGTGAGGCGTCTGAAAAGAATTTTCAGCCTTGTTGGCCCCGAGCCACTTTTCTTGCAACATCCCGGTTGGCGGTTAAAAACCTGTCAACCTAGGTGCGCAAGTTGTGCGGCGCAATTGCTTTTGCCACACACCCGAAGCGTTAACTTCGGGCTATTGCGCCAGTGACCAGACTGGCGCAAATTCTGTTTTTCTCAATAAACCCGTGATTTAGGCCGCAGCCTCTTGCACCGGTTTGTTCGATCCGCCCTGCTTTTTCTTGCCTGGCGCAATCATCATGACCATCTGGCGACCTTCAAGCTTGGGGAACTGCTCCACCACAATCAGGTCGGCCAACTCTTCACGCATACGCTGCAACAAGGCCAAACCAATTTCTTGGTGGGTAATCTCACGACCGCGGAACCGCAGCGTGATCTTGCACTTGTCGCCGTCTTCCAAAAAGCGCTTGATATTGCGCACTTTGATGTTGTAGTCACCATCGTCGGTACCGGGCCGGAATTTGACTTCCTTGACCTCGATGACCTTTTGCTTGGATTTCGCTTCCGCTGCCTTCTTTTGCTCTTGGTATTTGAACTTTCCGTAGTCCATCAAGCGGCATACGGGCGGGATGGCGGTGGCGGCTATTTCAACGAGATCCACATCCAACTCACCGGCCATGCGAAGGGCCTCCATGAGACTGACGACCCCAAGGGGTTCATTCTCAATGCCCGAGAGCCGGACTTCCGGCACCATGATTTCCCGGTTGAGGCGGTGTTTGCGTTCTTCACGCTGACGGCGGTCACGAAATTCAGTAGCGATGGCTCAATCCTTCACAAAATCTGCCCAAACAGGCTAAAACCGCGCAGCACACGACGGACCAACTTCATCTTTGGAAACAACCTTAGACAAGGGATTTGTCAGCAATGTCGCTTTGAATCAGCTGCACAAAGGCATCTAGCGGCATTGCACCGAGGTCTTTACCTCCTCGGGCGCGCACTGCGACGGAACCAGCTGCCATCTCTTTGTCACCAATAACAAGCAGATACGGCAGCTTCTGCATCGAATGCTCGCGTATTTTATACGTTATTTTTTCGTTTTTAAGGTCTAAATCAACCCTAAGCCCTTGATTTTGCAGCGTTTTGGCCACAGAACGGGCGTAATCGGCCTGCGCATCCGTAATATTAAGCACCGCGATTTGCACCGGAGCGAGCCAAGTTGGCAAGGCGCCAGCGCTTTCTTCGATCAATATTCCGATGAATCGCTCAAGGCTGCCGACGATGGCGCGGTGCAGCATGACGGGGCGGTGGCGGGCGCCGTCTTCACCCACGTATTCGGCGTCCAGGCGCTCGGGCATGGAAAAATCGACCTGGATCGTGCCGCATTGCCATTGGCGCCCGATGGCGTCTTTGAGCGTGTATTCGATCTTGGGGCCGTAAAAAGCACCCTCGCCCGGAGAAATTTCGTATTCGCAGCCCGACGTGTTCAGGCTTTCAATGAGCGCGGCCTCGGCCTTGTCCCAAATCTCGTCCGAACCAATGCGCTGCGCCGGGCGCGTGGCGACCTTGTAGATGATGTTCTTGAAACCAAAGTCTTTGTAGACCTTTTGCAGCAAGGCGGTGTAGTCCACGCACTCTTGCAAAATTTGGTCTTCGGTACAAAAAATATGGCCGTCGTCTTGCGTAAAGCCGCGCACGCGCATGATGCCGTGCAAGCCGCCCGAGGGCTCGTTGCGGTGGCATTGGCCGAATTCGCCATAGCGCAGTGGCAGGTCGCGGTAGCTTTTGATGCCTTGCTTGAAGATCAGGATGTGGCCGGGGCAGTTCATCGGTTTGAGGGCGTATTCGCGCTTTTCGGACTCGGTGACGAACATGTTTTCGCGGTACTTGTCCCAGTGGCCAGTTTTCTCCCACAGGCCTTTGTCGATGATTTGCGGGCCTTTTACTTCCAGGTAGCCGTTGTCTTGGTACACACGGCGCATGTATTGCTCGACCCCCTGCCACAGGGTCCAGCCCTTGGGGTGCCAGAACACCAAACCGGGGGCGTGGTCGTCAATATGGAACAGATCAAGCTCGCGCCCGAGTTTGCGGTGATCGCGTTTTTCAGCCTCTTCGAGCATGGTCAGATGCTGTTGCAGCTCGTCTTTGGTAGCCCACGCCGTGCCGTAAATGCGCTGGAGCATCTCGTTTTTGTGGTCGCCGCGCCAGTAGGCGCCGGCCAGCTTCATGAGCTTGAAGAATTTGAGCTTGCCGGTGCTGGGCACGTGGGGGCCACGGCACAGGTCTTCAAAATCACCTTCGCGGTACAGGGACACGTCCTGGTCCGCCGGAATGCTCTCAATGATCTCGGCCTTGTAATGCTCGCCCAAGCTTTTGAAATAGGCCACGGCCTCATCGCGCTGCAGCACGCGGCGCATAACAGGCTCGTCTTTGGCGGCGAGCTCGGTCATTTTTTTCTCGATCAGCGCCAAGTCGTCGGGGGTGAAGGGGCGCTTGTACGAGAAATCGTAGAAAAACCCGTGCTCAATGACTGGGCCGATGGTGACCTGGGCGTCGGGGAACAGGGTTTTGACCGCATAGGCCAGCAAGTGCGCGGTCGAGTGGCGGATCACTTCGAGGCCGTCGGCGTCTTTGGCGGTAATGATGGACAAAGCGCTGTTGGCGCTGATGGTGTGGCTGGTGTCCACCACCACGCCGTCAATCTTGCCGGCCAGTGCCGCTTTGGCCAAACCGGCGCCAATGGATGCGGCCACCTCGGCCACGGTGACGGGGCCGGGGAATTCGCGCAGGGAGCCGTCGGGAAGTGTGATCTGAACCATGGTCATAAAGCAAAAAAGCGCGGCAGGTGCCGCGCTTGAGGTGGGTTGAAACGCGAGTCAGATTTTACGCTGGCCCGACGCTGTCCATTTTCAGTGGAACTGCTCTTCTTCGGTCGAGCCGGTCAGCGCGGTCACGCTGGACTTGCCGCCCTGGATGACGGTGGTGACTTCGTCAAAGTAGCCAGTGCCAACTTCCTGCTGGTGGCTCACAAAGGTGTAACCACGGCCGCGGGCCGCAAATTCGGGTTCTTGCACTTTTTCCACGTAAGCGGTCATGCCGCGTGCCACGTAGTCTTGTGCCAAGTCGAACATGTTGTACCACATGGAGTGGATGCCAGCCAAGGTGATGAACTGGTACTTGTAGCCCATGGCGCCGAGCTCGCGCTGGAACTTGGCGATGGTGGCGTCATCCAGGTTTTTCTTCCAGTTGAACGACGGCGAGCAGTTGTAGGCCAGCATTTTGCCGGGGTGCTTGGCGTGCACGGCGTCGGCGAATTTCTTGGCGAACTCCAGATCAGGCGTGCCAGTTTCGCACCACACCAGGTCGGCGTATTCGGCGTAGGCCACGGCGCGGGAAATGGCTTGGTCAATGCCCTTGTGGGTTTTGTAAAAGCCTTCGGCGGTGCGCTCACCGGTCAAGAAGGGCTTGTCGTTGTCGTCGTAGTCGCTGGTTAACAGGTCAGCAGCTTCGGCGTCGGTGCGGGCAATCACCAGCGTGGGCACGCCGCAGACGTCGGCGGCCATGCGCGCGGCGATCAGCTTTTGGCAGGCTTCGGCCGTAGGCACCAGCACTTTGCCGCCCATGTGGCCGCATTTTTTGACCGAAGCGAGTTGGTCTTCCCAATGCACGCCAGCAGCTCCT
>CAMDHS010000211.1 GCA_945898115.1 Comamonas sp. lk | reverse complement strand
CGCACCTTGTCAATAAATTTGCGGGTGTTTTTGATGTCTTGCAGGGCCACGCTTTCGGTGATTTCGAGGCACAGCATGCCCAAGAGGGGGTGGTGGGCGTCGAGCAAGGCATAGGCCGCTTCCAAAAAACGCTCGTCGTTGAGTGAGGCGCCGCTGAGGTTGACACAGGCGAACCGCGTTTGCACCAGCGTGTGCTGGTGCGCCCTGAGCCACGCCAAGGTGGTGCTCAGAACCCAAAGGTCTACTTTCCCCATGCAGCCGCTGGCTTGCGCGGCGGCCAGCAGGCGCGTGGTCGGCACAGGCGTGCCCGTGGGCCCGTTCATGCGCAGCAAGACTTCAAAGTCCAGCGAGGCCTCGGGCGCATTGAGCGACAACAGGGGCTGCATCTCCAGGTAAAAGCCCGCAAAAGGCGTGTTGCCCGACAGCTGCGCAATCAAGGTGAGTTCGGCCTCGTGCTGCAGATAAGCCGCAGAGTGCTTTTGGTAAACCACCAACCCATCGCGCTGCGCCTCCTTGGCCTGCTGGCAGGCGCGCTCTGCGGCAGACAGCGCGTCTTTGATGGGCATGTGTTCATCCACTTCGACCACGCCAATGGACCCGCGCACATAAAAGGCGCTTGCCGCCAGGTGGTAGGGCTGGCCGCCGATGGCCTCAATCAGTCCTTTGCACATGTGCGCGGCCATGGCCACGGGCGTGTGCGCAAACATGAGCACAAACTCATCACCGCCCACGCGCCCAAACCGCACGCCCGGCGGCAACAAGGCAGTCACGCGCATGCACATTTGCTGCAGCACCGCGTCGCCCACGCTGTGGCCAAACATGTCGTTGATCAGCTTGAAACGGTCCAGGTCCAGGTAGGCCAGTGACAGGGTTTGCCCCTGCGCGAGTTCGTCTTTTTCGGCCTGCAGCGCCAGCTCCAGGCCCCGGCGGCTGAGCACTTTGGTCAGCGAGTCGTGGTTGGCCAGGAAGTACAGCGCCTCGGTGGCCTTGGACTTTTCGGTGACGTCTTGCAGCGAACCTTGCACCTTGCCCCGCGTGAGCTTGGCGTGCACCAAAAAGCGCCGGGGCTGCTCGCCATGGGCCTGCGTTTTCCCCAATAGCTCGATTTCGCCGGGGTTGCCCGTGCCGGGATTTCGGCGCTCGGTGCCTGGCCAAGCCAGCGGCCCCATGCTGCCGCGGCGCCCGGTTGGCGCCGCGCGCCGCTCATGCAGGTGGTGGTGCAGCCGGGTCCAGGCGCCATCCTCAAACAAGTCGCCCCAGTGCACCGCGACGGGCACTGCACTTTTGCCCAGCATGGCCCATAGCGCGGGGTTGGCGCTGAGCAGCTGCCCTTGGGCGTCCAGCGTAAAAAGGCCAATCGGCATGGCATTAAAAGCCTGCATGGAGTCGGCCTGAAGCTCTGCCAGGTTGTGTTGCTTCAGGCGCAAATGTTCGGCAACGGCAAGCGCCGTCAGCACGCTAGACGAGAGCGCGGCCGTAATGCTGTTGACCGAGCCAATCAGCACCCGTACCCCCAATGCCGAGGCGATGACTTCGGACAAGATTGCGCTTAGCGTGATCAAAACGCCGCCAACGCACCACAAGACCACGCGCGAACGTGCCACCAAAAAAATGCGCGCGAGGTAGTACAGCAGCACCGCAATGTTGACGGTGGAAAGTACCCAGAACAGGCGCAAGAAGTCGGGCAGCGGCATGGCCAGCGCAGCCAAAAAAACCGGGACGCAGGTCCACTGCCCCAGGTGCAACACGGTGTTGGAGCCCACGCGCTTTAATTCGTCCTTGAACAGCACACCAAACAGCGTCGCCGTCATGAAGTAGTACGTGACCTTGGTGAGCTGCCGCACGTCGGTGAGCCACTCCGCTGGCAACCGGTGGCCCAGCCACTGCGTGTCGCCCCCCAGCGACAGCTCGGCCATGCGCAAATTGACGGCCAGCCAAGCAGAAAACAGCAGGTAAAGCCCGTTGCGGTTTATCAGCGCAATCAGCAGCACAAACAGGCACAGCACGGTGATGCCGCCATCCAGCAGCCCGGAGCTGCGGTAAAAGGCCTGCGCGCTGATTTGGTAGTCCGTGCTGTTCCACAGCAAGAGCGAAATCTCGGCGGACCCCACCGATTGCACTTGGCACAGCACGGACGTGTCTGTGGGTGAGGCGCCGAGCTGCAGCGCAAAGCCGGCCTTGGCCGCCGTCAGCGCGCCTTCGCTGTGCTGGCGGTCGCTGTGGCCCAGCGGCAACAGGCTTTGGCCGTCCCAGCAGGCAAGCGAGCTCGCCCGGCGCGAGGGCAACTCGACGGTGCGGGGCCCGGCGTCGTTTGCAGGCGATGGCGGAACGGTAAACGCAAGCCAAAACGGATTTTCTGACAAGGCGGTCTCGTGCGTGGCCACCAAGGCCTGCTGCTGCAACAGTGGTAGCACGCTGGTGGGCTCGGCCGTCGGGCTGCTGCCTTCGAGCACCCGCATGGACATGGCCACAGGCGTTGCGCTGGGAAATTGGTTGGGCCAAAACGCCAGTGCGACGACAGAAAACAGGCCAATCACCAGCGGAACCGCATAGGCTGAAAGCCAAAAGAGCAGCGTGTCGTGGGCGCGGTTCAGGTCTGGGAACGAGAGGCGGGACAAGCGTTGCATAGTGGGTAAGGGCGGTAGATGAGG
Organism: Comamonas sp. lk; assembly: GCA_945898115.1. Classification (GTDB taxonomy): domain Bacteria; phylum Pseudomonadota; class Gammaproteobacteria; order Burkholderiales; family Burkholderiaceae_C; genus Allorhodoferax. Next base: position 2,777 of record CAMDHS010000211.1, on the reverse strand, counting down.
GTTGCGGCCACAGCCACAGCCACGGCCACGGCCAGGTGCGCGGTGTGGCGCGGCGTGGCGGCACCTTTGCCCATACCCTTGGCCTGTGGCAGGTAATTTAAACCAGCCGCAAAGGAAATGGATGCTTTTTTAGTAATTAAATTTGCAAGCGCAAAAGCGCCGCACCTGCGGTTGGGCTGGTGCAGCGCGGCCCCGGGCTGGGGCCTGCAAACTGACTAAGTTGAACGCGCAGTGGACAGTGCGCGCGCTGGGGCTTGGCTGCTGCGCGCGGCGTCAGCCCGCAGGCTTATTGCGTGCCAAAGATGCGGTCGCCCGCATCGCCCAAGCCGGGCAAGATGTAGCCGTGGTCATTGAGCTCGCGGTCAATGGCGGCAGTAAAGATCTCGACGTCAGGATGAGCTGCGTGCAGGGTGTTAATGCCCTGGGGCACGGTCAGCAGGCACAAAAACTTGATGGATTTGGGCTTGCATTCCTTGAGCCGGGTAATCGCTGCTGCTGCCGAGTTGCCCGTGGCCAGCATGGGGTCCACCACGACGATGTCGCGCTCATGCATGTCCTTGGGCATCTTGAAGTAATACTCCACGGCCTGCAGGGTGGCGGGGTCGCGGTACAGGCCGATATGGCCCACGCGCGCGCCGGGCACCACCTGCAGCACGCCGTCCAAAATGCCGTTGCCCGCGCGCAATATGGACACAAACACCAGCTTTTTGCCGTCAATCTGCTTGGCCTGCATTTTTTCCAGCGGGGTCTCGATTTCCACATCTTGCGTGGCCATGTCGCGCGTCACCTCATAGGCCATCAGGCTGCTGAGTTCGCCCAGCAGGCGGCGAAAGCTGTTGGTGCTGGCGTCTTTTTTGCGCATCAGCGTGAGCTTGTGCTGCACCAGCGGATGGTCGATCAGGTGCACATGGGAGCGGGCGGAGTCGGATATTTGGATCATTTTTTTTGGACTAATGGGTGGAGCACTCGAAGAAGCGGTGCTTGGCGCAAACTCTAACCCAATTGAGGCCGTCCCCGGCGGCTGCCAGCTTGCGCCATTCCAAGCCCGGCCCTGGCAGGCGGCGCCGTGCGCGGCGCCAATCAAGGCAATGGCAAAAGAAATTACTGCCCGAAGCGCTTGCGCGTCAAGGCCAGCGCCACCCAAAACGACACCACTGCATACGCCACCAGCACGCCACCGTGGTGCAGCACGTCGCGCGGCCATTGGTCCATAAACAAGGGTCGCACCAGCGCCACAGCGTTGGACAAAGGCAGCCAGTCCGCCACGAAACGCACCAGAGGCGGGAGCTGGTCCAGGGGAAAGAACACGCCACTCAGAAACATGGTGGGCGTCAAAAACAGCGTGAAGTAGTAGGTGAAAAAGTCGTAGCCCTTGGCCAGGGCGTTGAACACCAGCGCCATCGAGCTAAAAGTAATGCCCACGCCCAGCAAAATCGGCCAGGCCACCAGCATCTTGGGGCTGTGGCTGATGTCCAGCGCCAGCATCACGCCCAAAATCGCGGTCACAGTGAACAAGGCCTTGAACGCCGCCCACAGCATTTCGGCTACCACAATATCGTCTAGGCCCACGGGCGCGTTCATGATGCCGTCCCAGGTTTTTTGCACATGCATGCGCGAAAAAGCCGAATACAGCGCCTCAAACGACGCCGCCTGCATGGCGCTCATGCAAATCGAGCCACTGGCCAAAAACAAGATGTAGGGCACTGGTTGGCCGTCCACCTTGATCTCACCCACCAGCGCGCCCATGCCGTAGCCAAAGGCCACCAGCCACATCAGCGGCTCGGCGATGTTGCCCAAGAGGCTAGGAATGGCCAGCTTGCGCCAGACCAGCAGGTTGCGCAAAAAAACCGGCCAAAAGCGCATGCTCAGGCGTGGCGCGCGCCAAGGGCTTTGCGCTTGCGGCGGATTGGCAATAAGAGAGGTGTTCATATCAGGCGTCCTCGCGGATCTGGCGTCCGGTTAATTTCAAAAACAGGTCTTCCAGGTTGGCCGGGCGGTGCAGAGTGCGCAGTTGCGGGTAAGCCTGCAGCGCCTGCAAGAGCGCGCCTGAGTCGCGGGTGTAGAAAAACACCGTCTCGCCACTCACCTCAACCCGGGCCGCGTGTTCGCGCAACGGGCTTTGGGCCAGCGCCAGGGCGCCCACGCCATAGACCTCCACCACGTCGGGCTCCAGGTACTTTGCGATCAGGTCGCGCGGCTTGCCCTCGGCAATCTTTTTGCCGTGGTCCAACACCAAAAGGCGCGAACACAGACGCTCTGCCTCGTCCATAAAGTGGGTGGTCAGCAAAATCGATTTGCCCTGCTGCAGCAGCAGTTGCAGCCGCTCCCACATCAAGTGGCGCGCCTGCGGGTCCAGGCCGGTGGTGGGTTCGTCCAGCAGCAGCAGCTTGGGGTCGTTAACCAGTGCGCGCGCCAGGCTCAGGCGCCGCTTCATGCCGCCCGAGAGTTCGCCCGGCTTGGCTTTGGCCTTGCTGGTCAGGGACGCAAACTCCAGCAGCGCCGGAATGCGCTTCTTGATCTCGGCGTCTTTCAGACCGAAATAGCGGCCATAGACCAGCAGGTTTTCGGCGCAATTGAAGTCGGGGTCCAGCGTGTCAAGTTGCGTGACCACGCCCAACTGCGCCTTGATCGCCAGCGCGTCCACCGGCATATGCAGGCCCAGCGCGGTGATGCTGCCGCCGTCAGGCACGGTCAGCCCCAAGCACATGCGGATGGTGGTGGTTTTGCCCGCGCCATTGGGGCCAATCACGCCCAGGCATTCGCCGGGGGCAATCTCA
>CAMDHS010000210.1 GCA_945898115.1 Comamonas sp. lk | reverse complement strand
CGCGCGGCCAAGATCATTGGCATGCCGCTCACCCAAGCCCAGTGTTTTGACGCTTTGCAGCGCCTGGGGCTGGACGTGTCGCAGGCTGATGGCGTGCTGACCGTGCTGCCGCCGTCTTTCCGCTTTGACTTGCAGATTGAAGAAGACCTGATCGAAGAAGTGGCGCGCATGGTCGGCTACGACGCGCTGCCGCACACGCCGCCGCTGGGCCCGATCACCGCCAAACTGCGGCCCGAGTCGCAGCGCAGCCCGTTTCCGCTGCGCCGTGCGCTGGCCGCCATGGGCTACCAGGAAACCATTAACTTCAGCTTCGTGGAAGAGCGCTGGGAGCACGAGCTTGCAGGCAACGCCCAGCCGATCAAGCTGCAGAACCCGATTGCCAGCCAGATGAGCGTGATGCGCTCGTCGTTAATTGCGTCTTTGGTGCAGGTGCTCAAGTTCAACCAAGCGCGCAAGGCGCCGCGCGTGCGCGTGTTTGAGCTCGGTCGCGTGTTCTTGCGCAACGACGCGGTGCAAAACACCGACACCACGGTGCAAGGCTTTGATCAGCCCATGCGCGTGGCCGGTTTGGCCTGCGGTGCGGCCGATGCGCTGCAATGGGGTCGCAAAGAGACCCCGGTGGATTACTTTGACGTCAAAGGCGATATCGAGGCGCTGCTCTCGCCCCTGAAGCCTGGGTTTGTGCCCGCCACGCACCCGGCTATGCACCCCGGGCGCTGCGCCCAAGTGCTGCTGCACGGGCGCGCCATTGGCTATGTGGGCGAACTGCACCCCCGCTGGCGCCAAGACTACGAGCTGCTGCAAAACCCGGTGGTGTTTGAGCTGGACCTAGACGCCGTGTTGCAAAGCCGCGTGGCCGTCTTTGCCGCCGTGCCCAAATTGCAGCCGGTGCAGCGCGATATTGCGGTCATGGTGACGGACGCCGTTAGCCACCAGGCGCTGATGGCATGCATCCACGCCGCACCGACTGCCGGGCTCTTGCAAGAGGCCCAGTTGTTTGACGTCTACCGGCCTAAGGCAATCGCCGCCGACGGCGATACCGCGGCCCCGCAGCGCAGCCTAGCCGTGCGCCTAACGCTCAGCAGCGCAGACGCCACCTTGACCGAAGAGCAAATTGAGCACACTGTGAAAGCCGTGCTCGACCAGCTCGACCGCGATTTGGGCGCCCGCCAGCGCGCCTGAACGCCTGCACCACCCAAGCCCGCAGAAAGACCACCATGCAGTTATCCGTAGATAGCCTTGAAACCGCTGCAGTCACCAAGGCGCAGCTTGCAGACCTGTTGTTTGAGCAACTGGGCTTGAACAAGCGCGAGTCCAAAGACATGGTGGACGCATTTTTTGACCTGATTACCGCCCAACTCGTGGCGGGCACCGACGTCAAGATTTCGGGTTTTGGCAATTTTCAGATCCGCACCAAGGCGCCCCGGCCCGGGCGTAACCCGCGCACCGGCGAAGCGATTGCCATCGAAGCGCGCCGCGTAGTTACTTTCCACGCCAGCCACAAACTCAAGGACCAGATTCAGGACGACAGCGCCGCGTCAAATGCGGCCGCTAAAGTCAAACCCTGAGTCCGCGCATACGGGTTCGTCCCGCATTGCGCCTTCCAATAAGCTAGAGTAAGCTCTGAGGTTTTGCGTCTACCGCCTTGATTTAAATGGAGAAAATCCTCCCGTCCATCCCCGCCAAACGCTATTTCACCATCGGTGAGGTGGGGGATCTGTGCGGCGTTAAACCCCATGTGCTGCGCTATTGGGAGCAAGAATTTACCCAGCTGCGCCCCATGAAACGGCGTGGTAACCGCCGCTATTACCAGCACCACGAGGTGTTGATGATCCGCCGCATCCGTGATCTGCTGTACGACCAGGGCTTCACGATCAGCGGCGCGCGCAACAAAATGCAAGAGCTGATGGACCATGAGCGCGACAAAAAGCGCAATGGCGAAGTGCTGCTTGACGGCTTGGAAAACCTGGATCCCCAAGACGACACCAGCGCCCAATCGGCCCATGCGGATACCCATCCGGTGTCAACCACTGGCCCTCAAACCTGGGGCCAATTTCGGCAAGAGTTGCTGTCCATCCGTGCTTTGCTTGATACCGAGGACTAAAGCGTGCCGATGCTGCTGCCAAGCCGGAAAAAGGTGTTTGACCGGCTATAATGCAAGACTTAATTCGGTGTGTGGCGCAGCCTGGTAGCGCACTTGCATGGGGTGCAAGGGGTCGAAGGTTCGAATCCTTTCACACCGACCATTAGACAGTTTAAAGGCCTCTAAGTAGCGATACTCAGAGGCCTTTTTCATTGGTAATTCGGGTCAACCCCGAAGTGGCGTTTACGGCTTTACAAACCGCAGGGTAAACCGGTCGCTCTCCCCAATAGCCCGGTATTTGTCGCGGTCTTGGTCTTTAAGGCGGTAGCTTGGCGGCAGGGTCCAGACGCCTTCGGGGTGGTCTTTGGTGTCTTTGGGGTTGGCGTTGGCCTCGGAGCTGGCGTCAAATTTGAAGCCGGCCTTTTCGATGAGCGCGATGGCCACGTCTTGGAGCACGTAGCCCGAGGCCTGTTGCGCCTCTTGCGTTAGGTCGGTTCGGCCCCGGTGGTCCACGATGCCCAGCACGCCGCCGGGTTTGAGGGCCAGGTAAAAGGCCTTGAGCGAGGCGTCCAATTCCTTGTCTGCCATCCAGTTGTGCAGGTTGCGAAAGCTGATCACCACGTCTGCGCTGCCTGCGGGCGCAATGGCGTGGCGGTCGGCGCGAAAAGGGGTGACTTGCACTTTGCCGTACAGGCTGGGTTCGGCCTTGAGGCGTAGCAGCAGCTTTTCGTGGTCGGCTTGGTATTGGGACAGAGAGCCGTCACGGTTGGCGGCGATGTACAGGCCTTGGTCCTTGAGCCAGGGCGCTAATATTTCCATGTAATAGCCGCCGCTGCCGGGCAAAATTTCAACAACCGTGCTGTTTGGCCGAATGCCAAAAAACGCCAGAGTTTGTGCCGGGTGGCGGTGGGGATCGCGCGCTACGTTGCTGGGCGATCGCTGTGCGCCTGAGAGCAGGGGCTCAAAGGTGGCAGGGGTTATCGGCTGCGCAAATGCCATGTTGACCAGCAGCGAGATGGCGCTCAAAAGTGCAAAAACAGTGCGGGCAAAAGTGTTCATGGCTGCCAAGTAGGTTGAAGTGGGGAGGGGCGCAGCTTAAGACAAACAGTTGCGTTTGGCCAAGGCTGGGAAAAGCCGCAGCCACGCTGCCGCAATCAGAACAGTTGCCACGCCGCCCGATACCACCAACTTAAAGAGCCCGAGCAATGCCGCTATGGAGCCCGAATAAAAGTCACACCCTCTCAGGTTCGGTGACTTTTAATAATCAAGAACGCGGCTTGGTGTTCTCGGGGTCGTACAGGGCGGCGTAGCCCACCGCTTCTACCTTGACGGGGTAGATGTCGTCAAAGTACTGGATCTGCAGCTCGCGCCCCACCTGGCAGTAGTCATGCGGCAGATAGGCCAGGGCAATGTTCTTGCCCAGGGTTGGCCCATAGGCAATGCTGGTGGTGTACGAGCGGCGGCCCTGGGAGTCAATCAGCGTGGCGCCGGTGGCGGGGTCCATCACCGCGCAATTGCCCATGGGGTAGCGCGCCACGCCGGTGCTGTCGATGTTGTGCGTCATGGTCAGCGTGCACAGGGTCGCGGGCTGGTGTTCGCGCTCGCGGAACTTCATGTGGGCTTCTTTGCCGTGGAAGTCGGCGGCCTTCACCTTGGGGCGGGCCAAGTCGGCTTCAAACAAGTTGTACTCGGTCAGCAAATCACCGTTTTGCAGGCGTAGGCTCTTCTCCATGCGGCGACTGTTGGCGTAGGTTTCCACGCCCACGGGTGTTACGCCCAGGGCGTACAGCGCGTCCCACAGGGCCAGACCGTCCTCGTATTTGAAGTGCAGCTCCCAGCCTTGCTCGCCCACATACGAGATGTGGAAAGCCAGCACCGGCACGCCAGCAATCGTCAGGTTGCGCAGGGCCGCAAACGGAAAGGCTTCCAGGCTCCAGGCCTCAGGCTCGTCGGCGATTTTTTGGATAGTGGCGCGGGCATTCGGCCCCCACACGCCCAGGCAACCGTATTCGGTGGTGGTGTCGGTAACGGTGACGTTGGAACCCCGGTCTTGGGCCATGCGGCGCACCCAGGTGAAGTCGCGGTGGCCGGCATCGGCGCCGTCCACGATGCGGTAGTGGTCTTGGCCCAAACGCAGCACGGTCAAGTCGGCGCGCACGCCGCCCTTGGCGTCTAAAAAGTGGGTGTACACGCCCTTGCCGACAGCGGTGTCGCCACCCACCTTGGCCACGCAGATGTATTCCAGCAGGTCGGCTGCGTCTGGCCCCACCACGTCAAACTCGGCAAAGTGCGACACGTTGATCATGCCCACGTCTTCCGACATCTTCAAATGCTCGGCGTTGGACACGCGCCAGAAATGGCGGTTGTCCCACTCGTTGGCACGCACCGGCACTTTGTCGCCATAGACCTCAAACAGGTGCTCGTTGCTGGCGTAGCCATGGGCACGTTCCCAGCCCGACAGCTCCATAAAGTAGGCGCCCAGCGCTTTTTCGCGCTCGTAAAACGGGCTCTTAAAGATGCCGCGCCCGGCGCTATAGGGCTCGCGGTTGTGCACCGGTGGGTTGTAAATCTTGAACGCGCCTTCGTAGCAGCGGTCGTGGATGTACTGCTCTTCTTGCTGGTACGGGTAGAAGCGGGCCACGTCAATGCGGGCGTGGTCCAGGTGGGTGGTGCCGTCGGTCATCCAGTCGGCTACCAGCTTGCCCACGCCAGGGCCGTCTTTTACCCATACGGCTTCGGCGTACCACAGGCCGCGCACTTTGCTTGATTCACCGATTGAGGGGTTGCCGTCGGTCGTGACCTGCAACAGGCCGTTGAAGGAATATTTGTCGTCATAGCCCAGTTCGGCCAAGATGGGTGTGAGTTCCATGGCGCGCTCCAGCGGCGCCATGATTTGCTCCAGCTCCAAATCGCGCTGCGATGGGCTCAGGCGCGCTTCTTCCTTTTCCAGGATGTCGCGCGGGTGGCACATGCGCGGGTTTTTCTCTTCGTAGTAGCCCCATTCGATCTGGCCGCCGTGGGGCGTCTTTGGGTCCCCGGTGTCGCGCAGATAGGCCGAGTTGCCCTGGTCGCGCAAGAGCGGGTAGCCAATGTCTTTGCCCGTGCCGGCAAACTCGAGGTAGGGTTTGAAAAAGGTGAGTGGGTGGTCCACCGGCATGATGGGCAGGTCTTCACCGGCCATGTTCGCAATCAGGCGGCCCCACAATCCGGCGCACACCACCACGTATTCGGCGGCAATAAAGCCCTTGGTGGTTTCCACGCCCTGAATGCGACCGTTCTCTATGCGCAAGCCGGTGCAGGCGGTGTTGGCAAAGGACTGCAACTTGCCCGAAGCCACGGCCGCGTC
>CAMDHS010000209.1 GCA_945898115.1 Comamonas sp. lk | reverse complement strand
AAGTTGTTTTGCTGCACTACGCCGGCCACGATGTCGATCTTGCCCCACAGCGCGGCAGACAGGCCAAACACCACGGAACTTTCCATTTGCTGGGCCACGATGCCGGGGTTGACCACGGTGCCGCAGTCAATGGCGCAGACCACGCGGTGCACGCGCGGCATGCCGTCTTGCACCGACACTTCGGCCACCTCGGCCACGATGGAACCAAAGGACTCGTGCAGCGCAATGCCGCGCGCGTGGCCCGCAGGCAGGGCGCTGCCCCATTTCGCCTGCTCGGCCGCCAGATTGAGCACCGCCAGATAGCGCGGTGCTGCCTGCAACAGGCTGCGGCGAAACTCAAGCGGGTCTTTTTGGGTGGCAGCGGCCAACTCGTCGATAAAGCTCTCAGAGAAAAACGCGTTATGCGAATGCCCCACCGAACGCCAAAAGCCCACGGGCACGCCCATGTTGGTGGCTATGTGCGCCATGTGCTGGTGCTTAAAACCATAGGGCAGGTCAAACAGACCTTCGGCCGTGGTTTTGTCGGGCATGTCTACCGGGCCGGCCAGCAGGGGCACGGCGCGTTCCATCCAGCGGGGCGAAATAGCGTCGCCCGCCGACTTGATGCGCAGGCTTTGCACCTGGCCTTGGGCGTCTAGCGTGGCTTTGAGGCGCGCGGCGTGCATGGGGCGGTAAAAGTCGTGGCCCATGTCTTCTTCGCGCGACCACGCAAGTTGCACTGGCTTGCCACCTGTGGCCAGGGCCACTTTGACGGCCTGGGCAATAAAGTCCACCTCAAGCCGACGGCCAAAGCCACCGCCCAAGAGGGTGACGTGCACCACCACTTTGTCTGCGTCCACACCTGCCGCCTTGGCGGCAGCGGCGCGCGCAGACGAGGGGATTTGCGTAGGCGCCCAGATTTCGACCTTGCCGTCTTTGACCTGCGCGGTGCAGTTCATGGGCTCCATGGTGGCGTGTGCCAGGTAGGGCGCGGTGTAGCTGGCCTCGATCGTCTTGCCGCCCGATTTTTCGGCAGCGGCAATGTCGCCTTGCTCAAAAAAGGTGAAGCCGCTCTCTTTGTCGAGCTGGCTTTGCAAGGCGGCGGCAATTTGCTGCGTGTCCAGAGCGCCTTGGGCGCGCTGCTGCCACTGCGCCGTGACGGCCTGGGCGCCTTGGCGGGCGTGCCAGGTGGTTTTTGCCACCACGGCAAAACCGGCGCTGGCGCCATGCAGCGCGTCCAGCGCCACCACTTGCTGCACGCCGGGCAAGGCCAGGGCGGCTTTGCTGTCAAGCGACGCGGCGCTGCCGCCAATCATGGGCGACAGGCGCACGGCGGCAAACAGCATGTCGGGCAGGCGCACATCCAAGCCAAAAGTGGCGCTGCCGTTGGTTTTGCCCACCAGATCGGTGCGCGGGGCGGATGTGCCAATCAGCTTCCAGTCTTTGCGCTCTTTGGGCGCCACGGTGCCCGGCGACGTGCCGGCACCGGCTTGGGCAAATTCGCCGTAGTGGCCCGATTTGCCCGAGGTGTGTTGCAGCTTGCCCTGTTGCACAGTGATCTCAGAAGCCGGTACTTTCCAGTGGGCAGCCGCAGCGCCCACCAGGCTGGCGCGGGCGGTGGCCGCAGCCATGCGCAGCGGCTCCCAACCGTCGGACACGCTGGACGAGCCGCCGGTGGCGATGATGCCAAGCTCACGGCCGAGCTTGCCCACAATCCACTCGCCCACTTTGACGGACGTGGGCTTGGCGCCGCCTTCAGAGGCCAGTGGATGGAAAGGCAGGCTGCCCAAAAGCATGGCCACGTTGCCGTAAATGGCGTCGGGCCCGGCTTGTTCCAGCCGCACTTGCGCCAGCGGCACGTCGAGTTCTTCGGCCACCAGCATGGACAGGGCGGTGTGCACGCCCTGGCCCATTTCGCTGCGCGGCATGGCCAGCACCACGGTGCCGTCTTGGGCGATCTTGATCCAGCCGTTCAGGGCTACGTCGTTTTGGGTGGCCAGCATGTTGTCGGGCTTGCCAAGGCGCGAGCGCGCGGGCATCACGCCCCAGCCCACCACCAGGGCGCCGGTAGCGCCTAGGGCGCTCAGTATCCAGGTGCGGCGCTTCATGCGGTCACCTCCGCTGCCTTGGATGCAAGGGGTGCGGCCTGCGCAGTGGCAATCTGCGGCGCGCCCGCAGCGCGGTGGATGGCGGCGCGCACCCGTTGGTAGGTGCCGCAGCGGCAGATGTTGTTCATGGCCGCGTCAATATCGGCGTCGCTGGGGTGGGGGTTGGCCGCCAGCAGGGCAGCTGCGGCCATCAGCATGCCGCTTTGGCAGTAGCCGCATTGGGGCACTTGTTCGGCAATCCAGGCCAGTTGCAGCGCGTGGGGCTGCTCGGCGCTGCCAAGCGATTCAATGGTGCGGATGTCTTTGCCAATCAGTGCCGAGGCCGGGGTGACGCAGGAGCGCACCGCCTGGCCGTCCACGTGCACTGTGCAGGCGCCGCAGGCCGCTACTCCGCAGCCAAACTTGGTGCCGGTCAGGTGGAGCTGGTCGCGTAAAACCCACAAAAGGGGCATGTCGGGTTCGGCGTCGGCTTGTACGGCTTTGCCATTGATCGTGAGGTCCATGGGTGGTTTTCTTGGCTGCGAAGCGGAGCATGGTAATGCAGGGCCAACATTCCATTTACGGGTGCAAACAAAGCCCCTCAATCACCGGTCATGGGCGTCTACTTGACCAGCACCACCGGCTGTTTTGCCATAGCACACACGCGCTGCGCCACCGAGCCCAAGACCAGGTCGCTCAGGCCTGAGCGACCCTTGCTGCCAAGCACCAGCATGTCAAATTTGCCTGTATCGGCGGTATTCATGATCTCTTTCACCACATTGCCGATTTTTATGACCATGTCGTGTGGCAGATCCGCCTTGTCAAGCAGTTTGCGGGCGGGTTTGAGGTCGCGCTCGCTCAGCTCACGAAAATAGTCCTCCAAGCCGTCTTTGGGCAAGTGCTTGGCCAAGTGACGCAGACCGGTGTCGTCGTGCACCGTCACCAAAGTAATGTGCGGCGTTGCCGTAAGTTGCTTGGCCAGCGCGGTGGCGTACTTCACCGCGCGCAGGGCCGAACTGGAGCCGTCAACAGCAATCAAAATCTTCATAAAAGTCTCCGAAAATGGAAAGAAATTGGCGAAAACGCAAGGATCAAAAACACCGCTATTGGGAGCGGACTGGTTCTAGGTCTATGGTCACCGCATTTGCCACGCCGGGTATTGATTCGCATCAACAAGAGATGCAAAGCCTCCCAATCACCCATGCTGGCAACAAGCAACATTTCCCTTTGGTTCAAACTGAGCGTGGCCCTGAGGCTTGGCTTGCGGGTGGCGCCGAACGCGAGCGGCGCAAGGGCCCGGGCAAACTCCGCAGGGCCGAAGGCATTCCGACCTTTGCCCTGCGCGCGTTGGTCGGCCCAGTGGCCATGGCGGCGCTGGCGACTTTGCCCTAGCCCTGGGCGCGCAGCGCTAGAGAGGCGTCTGCGGCATGAGCCGCTTGCAAGCCGTGCAGCACATTGCCCACCACGATCACGCTGGGGCTGCCCAGGCGCTCGCTTTGCAAGGTGTCGTACAGCGTGGCCAGCGTGGCCACGGCATGGCGCTGGCTGGGTAGGCTGGCGTTTTGGATGATGGCCACCGGCGTGTCGCTCGGCAGGCCTTGCAGCAGCGCACTTTGGATGGTGGCCGCGCCACTTACACCCATATAAATCACCAGCGTGAGTTTGGCCTGGTGCGCGGCGTGGGCCAGGGCCACCCAATCGGTGCCACTGTCGCCCGGTTTGGCGTGGCCGGTCACAAACACCACGCCGTGCGCGTGCTCGCGGTGGGTGAGCGGCACGTTCAGGCTGGTGAGAGCCGCCAAGCCTGCGGTAATGCCGTTGACCACGCGCACCACAATGCCTGCGGCCTGCAAGGCCTCAACCTCTTCGCCGCCACGGCCAAAGACAAAGGGGTCACCCCCCTTGAGCCGCACCACCTGTTCGCCACGCTGGGCTTCGCTGACCATGAGTTTCTCAATAAAGGCCTGTGGCGTGGACGCGCAGCCGCCGCGCTTGCCCACATAAACAATGCGCGCGTTGGGTGCGGCGTGGGCGAGCACGGCGTCGTTCACCAGATCGTCCACCAGCAGCACGGTGGCGCTGGCAATGGCCTTGACGGCCTTGAGGGTGAGCAGCTCCGGGTCGCCGGGGCCGGCGCCTACCAATGTGACGCTTCCTGCGGGGGTATTGGAATGGGAGGACATGAAAAAGTCGTTTTAAAGGCGGGACGCCAGTTGCACGATATGGGCCACTTGCTGGGCAATGGGCGCGGGCAGGGGCTGGTTGCCGCTCAGCACCGCTTGTATATAGCGCGCGGTGGACGCCGCATCAATAGCCGTGGGCAGCGCGGGCAGCTCGCTCAGGGTGCCAGACTGGGGCGCTTGCAGCAGCACGCTTTGGCCGTGAATAAAGGCTTGCATCTTGGGCGCGCGCCGGGGGTCGGCCACGGCTTCGCCTTCGGTGCCGCGCAGCAGCAAGGCGTTGGCCTGGGTGAGCGCCAGCGTGGCTGCCATGGATTCGGCGTATTCGGGGTGGGTGTAGCTGCTCACCAGCAGGCTGGTGCCCGCGCAGGGGTTCATCAGCTTGACCAGGCTGTGGGCTGAGTTGCGCAGGTTGACCACCCGACGCACGTCCAAGAGGCGCTGCAGGCCGGGGTGCAACAACACGGTGGGAACAAAGGCCACGCTGCCGGGGGCAATCGGCCCCACCTCGGTTTGCGGCGCAATACCCAACTCGGTCAGCACTTCGGCGGTAAAAACGCGGGTGTTTTCGGTGGCCACACCGTGGATCAGCACCGGCAAACCCTCACGCGCCAGCAGCAGCGCCAGCAAGGGCGTCAGCACGGGCAGCTTGCGCGCGCCGTTGTAGCTGGGAATGACGACGAGCGGAGCGGCACCCGCAGGCACACGCTGCATGCGCGCGGTGGTGGCGTCCAAAAAACCTGCCATCTCGTCGGGCGTCTCGCCCTTGATGCGCATGGCCAGGCAAAAGGCCCCCACTTCCAGGTCGGTGACGCTGCCTTCCAGCAATTGGCCCCACAAATCGCAGGCCTGCGCGCGGGTGAGCGCGCGCGCACCCTCTTTGCCGCGCCCGATTTCCTTGAGGTAGATGCCGATTCCCATGGGGTGATTGTCGGGGATGGTTGAAAACGCGGGGGTATGAGCTTATGCCGGGGTCTGTCGCCCTTGTTGCATTCGCTTGGCGATGGTCGCGGGATTGAGCCGAGCCCTTACCCAGCGACTTATATCCGCGAAGCGTGGGTTTCACTGCAGTATTTTCCAATCCAGGTATGAGCCTGAAGGACCTTGCAGTTGTGAATTGCTGCCTGGTGTCTTGATCTTGCTTAAACCAGAAGTTTAAGGTTTTTGGCTTCTGGGCTTGGATTCTTTATCCATCGGCCCCTGCCAGGCCGCCGGA
>CAMDHS010000208.1 GCA_945898115.1 Comamonas sp. lk | reverse complement strand
CGCTGCTCCTTCCGCGTAACTGAGGCGGTGTACCTGGTCGAGCGCATGGTCGATGTGCTGGCCCAAAAGCTGGGCATGGACAAGGCCGAAATCCGCGCCAAAAACTTCATCAAGCGCGAACAGTTCCCCTACCACTCCGCGTTGGGCTTTGACTACGATTCGGGCGACTACCAGACCGCGCTGGACAAAGTGCTCGACGCGGTCGACTACAAAGGCCTGCGCGCTGAGCAGGCGGCCAAGCGCGCCGATCCGCATTGCAGCACCTTGATGGGCATCGGCCTGGTCACCTTTACCGAAGTGGTGGGTGCCGGCCCGAGCAAGATCTGCGACATCCTGGGTGTGGGAATGTTTGACTCCTGCGAAATCCGCGTGCACCCCACAGGCAGCGCGATTGCACGCATGGGCACCATCTCTCAAGGCCAGGGCCACCAGACCACCTACGCGCAAATCATCGCCACCGAGCTGGGTATTTCCTCGGAAATCATCCAGGTCGAAGAGGGTGACACCAGCACCGCGCCCTATGGTTTGGGCACCTACGGTTCGCGTTCCACGCCCGTGGCCGGTGCGGCTATCGCCATGGCGGCGCGGAAAATCCACGCCAAGGCCAAGAAGATTGCTGCGCATTTGATGGAGGTGAGCGAAGCCGATCTGGAATGGGAAATCGACCGTTTCAAGGTCCGCGGCGACGATTCCAAGTTCAAGACCATGACGCAAATCGCCTGGGCCGCCTACAACAGCCCCCCACCGGGACTCGAGCCAGGCCTGGAAGCCGTGCATTACTACGACCCGCCGAACTTCACCTTCCCCTTTGGTATTTACCTGTGTGTGGTGGACATCGACAAGGGCACGGGCGAGACCAAAATCCGCCGCTTTTATGCGCTGGACGATTGCGGCACCCGCATCAACCCGATGATCATCGAAGGCCAAATCCATGGCGGTTTGACCGAAGGTTTTGCCGTGGCCATGGGCCAGCTCTTGTCCTTTGACAAGCAGGGCAATATCCAGGGCAACACGCTAATGGATTACTTCTTGCCCACCGCCGTAGAGACGCCGCACTGGGAAACCGACCACACGGTTACGCCCTCGCCCCACCACCCCATCGGCGCCAAGGGCGTGGCGGAGTCTCCCCACGTGGGCAGCATTCCCACCTTCACCAGCGCCATGGTGGACGCCTTTGCCCACCTGGGTGTGACGCACTTCAACATGCCCCACTCGGCTTACCGCGTGTGGCAGCAGCTCAAGGCCGCTGGCATTACAAGCTGATATTTGGTTCCAAAATGGGCGGATGCGGCGTGCTGCATCCGCCCCTGTTTTTTTTTAGAGAGTCCCCATGGAAGTAGTTTTAGACAAGCAGTATCCGGTGTCCGCCGGGCTAGACGCCGCGTGGACGGTGTTGGCCAATATGAACGAACTGGCCACCTGCATGCCCGGCGCGCAAATCACTTCTGAGGTTGACGCCACCCATTTCACCGGCAGCGTGCGCGTAAAGGTCGGCCCGGCTGTGGCAGCGTTTTCCGGCACGATTGAGATTTTGGCGCTCGACCCCGCCACCCGCACCCTGAAGATGCTGGGCAAAGGCGCCGACAAGGGAGGCTCATCTGCGTCCATGGAACTCACCGCCAATCTGGTAGCCATTGACGCCCATAGCTGCACGCTGGTGGGCCACGCCGAAGTCATTGTTAACGGCAAGTTTGCGCAATTTGGCGGCCGCATGATGGGCTCGGTGTCCGACATGATTTTGGGCCAGTTTGCGGTGGTGTTCTCGCAAAAAGCCGCTGTGGCGCAAGCTGCGCTGGCGCCCGCTGCCAGTGCGGCTCCCGGCGAGAGCACAGCGCAAGCCGCCGCAGCGGCACCCGCGCCCCAAGCGCCAGTGGTGGCCCAAGAGTTCAACGCGCTGGGCCTGGTCTGGGCGCTGCTCAAAGACTTTTTTGCCAAGCTATTTGGCGGCAAGCGCTAACACCTGGGCACGCCCATGAGCACCTCTGCTGACACGGCCTCGCCCCAAGGCCTGCGCGAGCGCCTGTTTACGGCGGGCTACATCGCCGACGAAGACCTCGCCAGCCTGGTGTGGATGGGCTTGTCGCTCGAGCGCCCGCTGTTGTTAGAGGGCGAGGCCGGCGTGGGTAAAACCGCGATTGCCAGCGCTTGCGCCCGCGCACTAGGTCGGCCCTTGCTGCGCCTGCAGTGCTACGAAGGCCTGGACCTGAGCCAGGCGGTCTACGAGTGGAACTACAGCCGCCAATTGCTGGAGATCCGCATGACCGAAGCCGGCCAGGGCGACAGATCCGCGCTGCGCGACAACCTGTTTTCTGAGGCCTTTTTGCTGGAGCGTCCGCTCTTGCAGGCCATACGCTGCCCCGAACCCTGCGTGCTGCTGATCGACGAGATTGACCGCGCCGACGAGGCTTTTGAAGCCTTTTTGCTGGAAATGCTGTCCGAATACCAAATCACCGTGCCCGAGATCGGCACCCTGCGCGCCGTGAGCAAGCCCTTGGTCATCTTGACCAGCAACGGCACGCGCGATTTGTCAGACGCGCTGCGCCGTCGCTGCCTGTTTCACTTTGTTGACTTTCCTAGCCTGGCGCGTGAAACGCAAATCGTTCGCACCCTGGTGCCTGAAGCCGCCAGCCGCCTGGTGGAAGAGTGCGTGGCCTTCGTCCAGCGCCTGCGCAAGGAAGACCTGGACAAAACCCCGGGCGTGGCCGAAACCCTGGACTGGGTGCGCGTGCTGTTTAAGCTCGGCCACAGCGCGCTGCCGATCGACCCGCAGCTGCTCATGCCCTCGTTGGCAGCGCTGCTCAAAACCCGCAACGACCGCTGGCAAGTCACGGCCGAGCGTGTGGGCAAGCTCATGGACGGCCCGCGCATGGGCCAGGACGCGGGCGTGGCCGCCGCCCTCAAATAAGGCGCAATGACCGCCGCGCCTGCGCATCCCCTGCCTGCTGCCACGGTGCCGGGCGCTGAGTTGCCGCCCGTGGCACGCGTACCCGTAGCCACCGACCCACGCACCCAGCTCGGCGAATTTGCCCACTACCTGCGCCAGCACGGTTTTGCCCTGGGCTACGCCGAAATCGAACTCATGGTGCAAGCCGCCGCCGCCCTGCCCCTGGCACAGTGGCCACGCACCCAAGCACTGTGGCGCGCCATTGCCAGCGGCAGCCAGACGCAGTGGCGCAAATACCCGGACCTGCACCAGGCTTTTTGGTTCCCGCACCAGGTCAAGGGCAGCACCCGCACATCGGGCCTGACCCAGCGCGCGCGCACCCTGCCCGAGCTGGTGCAGCAAATGCACCAAGATATGGCCCAGCAAAACGGCAACAGCGCGCCCGAGAAGGCCCGACCCACCGTGGGCCAGGCCGAAGACGCTGCTGCGGGCGACCTGGAAGAAGCCGGTGGCGAACGCGCCCAGGGCGGCGCGAGCAGTACCGCAGCGCTGGACCAGCGCGACTTTGCTGAATGGATGCCCGGCGACATGGACCGCTTTGAGCCCCTGGTCGAAGCGCTCAAGAAACGCCTGCGGGCCCAGTTGCTGCGCCGCTTTCAGCCCACCGGCGACCGGGGAACGGTGCACCTGCGCCGCTCGCTTCGCGGAGCGCTGGCCACCGGGGGCGAGATTGTCAAACTTGCGCGCGTGCAGCGCCAGCGCCGCCAACCGCGTGTCGTGGTGCTGGTGGACGTGAGCCGTTCCATGGAAGTGCACGCCCAGTTTTACCTGCGCCTCTCCCGCGCTTTTGTCGAAGTGATGGACGCACGCGCCCTGGTGTTTCACACCAGCGTGGCCGATGTCACGCCGCTCATGAAGCGGCGCAGCGCGCGGGTGCAAGAAAAGGTCAACGCCGTCACCTTCGGCTTTGGCGGTGGTACGCGCATTGCCAGTTGCCTGCAAACCGCCCTGCGCCTGCACCTGGACCGGCGGTCGCTGCAACGCGGCGACCTGTTTTTAGTGTTTAGCGATGGCTACGACACCGATCCGCCCGACGAGCTGGGCGCCGTGCTGGCCCAGGTGCGTGCGCGCGGTGCGCGGGTGTGCTGGCTGCACCCCACAGTGCAGGCGCCGCAATCTGAGGCGCTGCTGCGCGCGGCAGCGCAGGTGAACCGATTCATGCCGGCCCATAATTTGGCCAGCCTGGCGCGTCTGCCCGATTTGCTGCGCAGCGCCTGAACCCTTCTTACTTTCAACCAATCACAGGAACATACCCATGGGATGCTTACTCAAACAAGGCGGCGGTTTGTACGCCCGCCTGCGCGTGGGCGCGGTGCTCTTGGCTGCGGGCACCGGCAGCCGCATGGGCGGGGTGGCCAAGTCGCTGATTCGCCTGCAAGGCGTGCCGCTCATCAACCGCCAGCTCATCGCGCTCAGCGGCGCCGGGGTGGACGAGGTGGTGGTGGTCACCGGCTTTGCCCGCGACGCAGTAGAAGCCAGCGTATCGACCTTCCCCGTGACCCTGGCCTATAACGCCGACTACGCGCTGGGCCAACAAAGCTCGGTGCGCGTGGGCTTGCAGGCGCTGCGCGGCAACTTTGACGCCGTGCTGGTGGTGCTGGCCGACCAGCCGCTCTTGGGCGCGGCAGACCTGACCGAGCTGATTGCCGCCTTCAAGAAGCGACCCGCCGGCCACGTGGTGGTGCCAGTGGTGGGCGGCCAACGCGGCAACCCCATCGTGATGGACGAGGTGGCACTGGCCGACATTTTGGCCAGCGACACCAACCTGGCCTGCCGCCACTTGGTGGAGCGCCAGCCCGAGCTGGTACATGTACACACCAGCACCAACACCCGCTTTGTCACCGACCTCGACACCCTGGCCGACATGGCTGCGCTGGCCCAGCGCACCGGTTGGCGGCTCGATTTGCCCGCCGATCACAGCCTGCCCGCATGAACACGCCGCTGTTCGCCCCCAACAGCGCGCACTGGCCCGTGCCCATGGCGGTCCACCGCCTGGAAGGCGCGCAGGCGGTGAACGAAGTGCTGGCGCGCATTTTCAGCGTCATGCGCGCCACCGACGTGGCCCAGCACCCCGAACGTGGCGGCAGCTTTTACGCCAGCGCCGACGACTTGCTGCAGCGCGTGGACGTGCCCGAGTTCCACACGCTGGTGAAGTTCATCGCCCAGTCGCTGCAAGCCACGGCCAAACAGGCCAACGCCGGCGTCTGGCCCAGCGGGCGCCACGGTTTGCAGCTCGAACTGGTAGGCCTGTGGTTTCAGGTCCAGAACGGCGCGGCCTTTCACGACGTGCACACCCACGGCAATTGCTCTTGGTCGGGCGTGTATTACGTGCAAATCGACCCGGTGGCAGAGCGCCAGCGTGAGGCGCAGTGGGGCGCGCTCAACGGCGCCACGCGTTTTTACAGCCCGATGTTTCCGCTCCTGGGCGGCGCCTACATGGACATGGGCAACGCCTACCTGCAAAACGCCACGCTGGACGTCACACCGCACGAGGGCGATCTGGTGCTCTTCCCCTCGTTTTT
>CAMDHS010000207.1 GCA_945898115.1 Comamonas sp. lk | reverse complement strand
CCGGCGGCCTGGCAGGGGCCGATGGATAAAGAATCCAAGCCCAGAAGCCAAAAACCTTAAACTTCTGGTTTAAGCAAGATCAAGACACCAGGCAGCAATTCACAACTGCAAGGTCCTTCAGGCTCATACCTGGATTGGAAAATACTGGTGCTTTACATAGGTTCTTGTGCTAAGTGCTTGATTCACATGAGGAATTTCTTGTTTTTGGGGTGCTGATATGGTCTTGGGCGGGCCGCTGTGGCGCGAGTCGCAGGCGCACACGGCCCGCACGAGCCCAGGCGGCGTGCGCAGTGGTTATGCTCCAAGCCGTCTTTAGAACGAAAGAAGAAATATGCTGCTCGACGCCGATGACAGCCAGCTCGTGCTGGTGGACTACCAAATCAAACTCATGCCCGCCATGTTGGACGCTCCCGCCGTGATTGCGAACGCAGTGCGCCTGGCGCGCTTGGCCGCGCTGATGTCCGTGCCGGTGGTGCTGACCGAACAGGCGCCGTCCAAGCTGGGCGCCACGGTGGCCGAGATTGTGGCCGCACTGCGCGCCGACGCGCCCCCAGCGGCGATGCGCACGCTGGCCAAAATGCAGTTCAGCGCGGTCGAAGAAGGCCTGGGCGACTTGCTGCGCCCACCGCCTAAACCCGTGCAAGGCAACGCCCGCAGCCTGCCCAAGCATTTGCAAAAGGCGTCCGCTGACGCTGAATCACGCGCCACCATCGTGCTGGCCGGGTGCGAAGCCCATATCTGTCTGCTGCAAACCGCGCTCGATTTGCTGCAAGACGAATTTGAAGTCTGGGTGGTCACCGACGCCTGCAGCTCGCGCACCGAACGCAACCGCGACGCCGCCTTTGACCGTCTGGCCGGCGCCGGTGCCGAACTGGTTACGACCGAGATGGTGGCTTTTGAGTGGTTGCGCAGCGCCGAACATCCGGCTTTCCATGACGTGCAAGCGCTTGTCAAATAGCGTGGGCTCATGCAGATGGGCGGGCTTTCGCCCACCGAGTCAGCCTGTTGCAAGTTGCTTGTTCATAATTATGAATTCAGTTTTGTACTGATTTCAGCACCCGCTTGGAGACAAAAAATATGACCGCCTACGCCGACTTTCACCGCCGCTCCATCGAAGACCGCGACGGTTTTTGGGCCGAACAAGCCCAGCGCATCGAGTGGCACACGCCGCCCACCCAAATTTGCGACTACTCCAACCCGCCGTTTGCACGCTGGTTTGTGGGTGGCACCACCAACCTGTGCCACAACGCGGTAGACCGCCACCTGGCAGACCGCGCCAACCAAAACGCCTTGATCGCGGTGTCCACCGAGACCAACACCGAGCGCGCTTACACCTTTGCCGAACTGCACCGCGAAGTGCAGTGCATGGCTGCGTCCCTGCTGGGCCTGGGTGTCAAAAAGGGCGACCGCGTGCTGATTTACATGCCCATGATTGCCGAGGCCACCTTTGCCATGCTGGCCTGCGCCCGCATTGGTGCGGTGCATTCGGTGGTGTTTGGCGGTTTTGCGGCCGGCTCTTTGGCCACCCGCATTGAAGACGCCTCGCCCACCGTCATCGTGAGCGCCGAGGCCGGTTCGCGCGGCGGCAAGGTGGTCGAATACAAGCCCCTGCTCGACGAGGCCATTGCCACTTCCAGCCACAAACCCGCCGCCGTGCTGATGGTGGACCGCAAGCTCGCCGCCATGAACGTGGTGGCCGGTCGCGACCACCTATGGGCCGACCTGCGTGCGCAGCATCGCAACGCCGTAGTGCCCTGCGAATGGGTGGAGTCCACCCACCCCAGCTACACCCTGTATACGAGTGGCACCACCGGCAAGCCCAAAGGCGTGCAGCGCGACACCGGCGGCTACACCGTGGCACTGGCCGCCAGCATGGAAACCATTTTTTGCGGCAAGCCAGGCGAAACCTATTTCTGCACCAGTGATATTGGCTGGGTCGTGGGCCACAGCTACATCGTCTACGGTCCGCTGATTGCTGGCATGGCCACCATCCTCTATGAAGGCCTGCCCATCCGCCCGGACGGCGGTATCTGGTGGAGCCTGGTGGAAAAGTACAAGGTTACCGTGATGTTCAGCGCGCCCACCGCCATTCGCGTGCTCAAAAAGCAAGACCCCGCGCTGCTCACCAAATACGACCTCAGCAGCCTGCGCGCGCTGTTCTTGGCCGGTGAACCGCTGGACGAGCCCACTGCGCAGTGGATCAGCGCCGGTTTGGGCAAAGCCATCATCGACAACTACTGGCAGACCGAAAGCGGCTGGCCGATTCTCACCATTGCCAACGGCGTTGAAAAAGCAAAAAGCAAGTTTGGCAGCCCCGGCGTGGCCATGTACGGCTACAACGTCAAGCTGATCGACGAGAACACCGGCGACGAGCTGATGGGCGCCGATAAAAAAGGCGTGCTCACCATCGAAGGCCCACTGCCCCCCGGCTGTATGCAAACCGTGTGGCGCGACGACGAGCGCTTTGTCAACACCTACTGGAAAAGCATTCCGGGCAAGCTGGTTTACAACACCTTTGACTGGGCAACGCGCGACCAAGACGGTTACTACTTCATCCTAGGCCGCACCGACGACGTGATCAACGTGGCCGGCCACCGCCTGGGCACGCGCGAGATAGAGGAAAGCATCTCTGGCCACCCGAACGTGTCAGAAGTGGCGGTGGTGGGTGTGGCTGACCAGCTCAAGGGCCAGGTCGCCATGGCTTTTGCCATCGTGAAAGACGCCAATAGTCTGCCTGACGATGCAGCGCGCGCCAAGCTTGAGGCTGAGATCATGAAGCTGGTGGACCACTCCATCGGCGCCATTGGCCGCCCGGCGCGGGTGCGTTTTGTCACCGTGCTGCCCAAAACCCGCAGCGGCAAGCTGCTGCGCCGTGCCATCCAGGCGGTGTGCGAGGGGCGCGATCCGGGCGACCTGACCACCATGGAAGACCCGACCGCCTTGCAGCAAATCAAGGACATGGTCGCTTAAGGCGCCTAATACACACCCAGCCGCCCGGCTTGTCCGTAAGTTTGTCGCCGATGTTCGGTGGCAGAATGCGCGTTGTTACTTAGGCCCCTTCCTGCCGCAGTCGCATCCGCCAACCGGTCAAGCCGTGGAGCGGAAGGTATATCAACCAACTTATGTTTCCCCGAGGGAAACGGAGGTCAGCGAAAAATGAGCATGACAAATTCTGTCTACACCGCCTACCAAGGCAACACCTTTCTCTTCGGCGGCAATGCGCCCTATGTCGAAGAGATGTACGAAAACTACCTGGCCAACCCCGGCAGCGTGCCCGATAGCTGGCGCGACTACTTCGATGCCTTGCAGCACGTGCCCGCCTCTGACGGCAGCAACGCCAAGGATGTGCCGCACCTGCCGGTGATTAACGCCTTTGCCGAGCGCGCCAAGGCCGGCGGCACCAAAGTGGTGGTCGCCAGCGTGGATGCCGAGATGGGCCGCAAACGCACTGCCGTGCAGCAGCTCATTGCCGCCTACCGCAACGTGGGCCAGCGCTGGGCCGATCTGGACCCCCTCAAGCGCACCGAGCGCGCCGACATTCCTGATCTCGAACCCGCCTTCTACGGCTTTACCGACGCCGACCAGGAAACCGTGTTTGACACCAGCAACACGTTTTTTGGCAAAAACCGCATGTCGCTGCGCGAGCTGCTCAATGCGCTGCGCGAAACCTACTGCGGCACGCTCGGCGCCGAGTACATGTACACCTCGGAGCAAGCCGAGAAACGCTGGTGGCAGCAAAAGCTCGAAGCCATTCGCAGCAAGCCCAATTTCAGCGCTGACAAAAAGAAAAGCATTCTGGAGCGCCTGACCGCAGCCGAAGGCCTGGAGCGCTATCTGCACACCAAATACGTGGGCCAAAAGCGCTTTTCGCTCGAAGGCGGCGAGAGCTTTATTGCCGCCATCGAAGAGCTGATCCAGTCCGCTGGCGCCCAGGGCGTGCAAGAAGTCGTGATCGGCATGGCCCACCGCGGTCGCCTGAACGTGCTGGTCAACACCATGCGCAAGCTGCCCGCCGACTTGTTTGCCGAGTTTGACCACACCGCCCCCGAAGAACTGCCCGCCGGTGACGTCAAGTACCACCAAGGCTTTAGCTCGGATGTGAGCACCCCTGGCGGCCCGGTGCATTTGAGTTTGGCCTTCAACCCCTCGCACCTGGAAATCGTCAACCCCGTGGTTGAAGGCTCGGTGCGCGCCCGCATGGACCGCCGCGCCGACCCCCATGGCAAGCAGGTGCTGCCCGTGCTGGTGCACGGCGACTCTGCCTTTGGCGGCCAGGGCGTCAACCAAGAAACCCTGGCGCTGGCGCAAACCCGTGGTTACTCCACGGGCGGCACGGTGCACATCATCATCAACAACCAAATCGGTTTCACCACGTCTGACCCGCGCGACATGCGATCAAGCGTGTTTTGCACCGACATCGTCAAGATGGTCGAAGCGCCCGTGCTGCACGTCAACGGTGACGACCCCGAAGCCGTGGTGCTGGCCACGCAACTGGCGCTCGAGTACCGCATGACCTTTCGCAAGGACGTGGTGCTCGACATCGTGTGCTTCCGCAAACTCGGCCACAACGAGCAAGACACCCCGGCGCTCACGCAGCCGCTGATGTACAAAAAAATCGCAGCCCATCCCGGCACGCGCAAGCTGTTTGCCGACCGGCTCGCCGCCCAAGGGCTGGGCGCCACGCTGGGCGACGACATGGCCAAGGCCTACCGTGCCGCCCTGGACGCGGGCAAAAACACCGCCGAGCCAGTGCTCACCAACTTCAAAACCAAGTTCACCGTGGACTGGGCGCCCTTCTTGGGCAAGAAGTGGACCGATGCCGGTGACACCGCCATTCCCCTGAGCGAATGGAAGCGCCTGTCCACCAAGATCACCACCATTCCTGAGTCGGTCTCGCCGCACCAGTTGGTGAAAAAAGTCTATGACGACCGCGCGGCCATGGGCCGGGGCGAGATTCCTGTGGACTGGGGCATGGGCGAGCACATGGCGTTTGCATCCTTGGTGGCCAGCGGCTACCCGGTGCGTCTGTCGGGCGAAGACTCGGGCCGTGGCACCTTTACCCACCGCCACGCCGTGATTCACGACCAAAAGCGCGAAAAGTGGGACACCGGCACCTATGTGGCGCTGCAAAACGTGTCTGAGAACCAGGCCCCGTTTGTCGTTATTGACTCGATCCTGTCCGAAGAAGCGGTGCTGGGTTTTGAGTACGGCTACGCCTCCAACGACCCCAACACCATGGTGATCTGGGAAGCGCAGTTCGGCGACTTTGCCAACGGCGCGCAAGTGGTGATCGACCAGTTCATTGCCTCGGGCGAAGTGAAGTGGGGCCGCGTCAACGGCCTGACGCTCATGCTGCCGCACGGCTACGAAGGCCAGGGCCCCGAGCACAGCTCAGCGCGCCTAGAGCGATTTATGCAACTGGCCGCCGACACCAATATGCAGATCGTGCAGCCGACCACGGCTAGTCAGATCTTCCACGTGCTGCG
>CAMDHS010000206.1 GCA_945898115.1 Comamonas sp. lk | reverse complement strand
AATTGACACCGCCATTTATCGCCGCCAGATTTGTGCGGATTTAGACCGCCGCTAACAGCCCTTTGAGCCAAGCCTCAATTAACACCGAAGAGAAGAGCAATCTCTGGCCTTTTCGGCGGGGCAGCGCCGGCGGGAAACCCGGCGGCGGTTCAGCAGCAAATCGATACATTTGATGAACTGACAATCCGAGCAACTCAGCGGAGCGAGAAACGTTTAGCAGGCCAAAGTGACGGCCAGTAGAAGAGTACATTTTTTGAGTCCTAAGGACCCGGCTCACTCACAACACGCATACCCGCGCGCGCCATGGTGAAGTCCACCCCATACGAGGGATGAGAGCGGCCCTTTGACCCGGGCAAGGCAACCCTGCACTAAATACGCACAGGATCGGGGCGGGTTCCCCTGGATGCCAGCAGGCGACGGACCGGCGAAGTCGCTAGCTGTGGCAGTAACGCTTTCAGAGCGTCATCGGCCTTTTTTGATGGCGAGCGCTTGTCTCGCTAAGTCTCACGCCGAAGCATGGAACTTATCAAGAATGATACTACTAAACGAGCGGACAATCAAGTGACCATGGAAAGTACCACCCACCAACCGCCCCTAGTCTCAACTTGTGCCATTGTTGTGCCAACGCCACTGCGAGAGATTGCAAAAGATTGCAAAGTTGTACCAAATTTGTGCCAATGAAAAACCAAAAAGCAACAAAAAAGCCCGTTACTTTCGTAGCGGGCTTTCTGTAAGTCCTTGATTTACAAGGAAATTTTGGCGGAGTGGACGGGACTCGAACCCGCGACCCCCGGCGTGACAGGCCGGTATTCTAACCAACTGAACTACCACTCCTGGTAGCGACAACGTTGCCGTTGCCTACTCATGCTTTCATCATCTTGCGATGAATCTGGCGACCCCACGGGGATTCGAACCCCGGTACCTACCGTGAAAGGGTAGTGTCCTAGGCCTCTAGACGATGGGGTCAAAACCTTGGACTAATCCGTTTTTTCTCGGAAACTTTTGGTGGAGGTAAGCGGGATCGAACCGCTGACCTCTTGCATGCCATGCAAGCGCTCTCCCAGCTGAGCTATACCCCCTGATCCTACGTTTTCTGCAAGCAGAGCACGTTACTTCCGAGCCTTCGATTATAGCCAGCTTTTTCAGGCCTTCTGGAGTCTGGTCAGAACTTTTTCTTTATCGCACAAAGCAAGCACTGCATCGAGCGAGGGCGTTTGCGCAGTGCCCATCACCAGCACGCGCACGGGCATGGCCAGTTGGGGCATTTTCAGGCCGGTTTGCGCCAGCACTTCTTTAAGCACCGCCGCAATGCTGGGCTTGTCCCAGGTGCAGGCGTCCAAGCGCTCTCGAAGCACATCCAGCGCAGGTCGAATAGCGGGCGTGACATGCAGGGCCAGTTCTGCCTCATCGGGCAGCACATCGGCATAAAAGCGCGCCACCCATTCGGCGAGCACCACGGTGGTGTCGCAACGGTCTTTGAGCAAATCGCACAGCGCAGGCAGCTTGTCGTCGGCGACCACGCCCTGGCGTTCCAAGTGCGCTTGCACCAGCGGCGCGAGCACCTCGCCGAGCATGGCCTTGATGTGCTGGGCGTTGACCCAGCGCAGCTTGGCCTCGTCAAACTGCGCCGCGCTGCGGCCCAGGTGGTCCAGATTGAACCACTCCAAAAACTGGGCGCGGCTGAAGATTTCGGCGTCACCATGGCTCCAGCCCAGGCGCGCCAGGTAGTTCACCATCGCCTCGGGCAAATAGCCCTCCAGCGCGTATTGGGTGACCGCCTTGGCGCCGTTGCGCTTGCTCATCTTCTCGCCTTGCTCGTTGAGCACGGTGGGCAAGTGCGCGTAGACGGGGGGCGTCTTGCCCAGGGCGTGAAAGATGTTGATCTGGCGCGGCGTGTTGTTGACGTGGTCGTCACCGCGAATCACGTGGGTGATGTCCATGTCGATGTCGTCCACCACCACGCAGAAGTTGTAGGTGGGCGTGCCCACCACTTCGCCCGCCTGCGCAGGACGGGCGATCACCAGGTCGTCGAGCTCGTCGTTGCTGATCTCTATGCGGCCTTTGACCTTGTCTTCCCACACCACGCTGCCGCCTTGCGGATTTTTAAAGCGCAGCACCGGCTGCACGCCCGCAGGCACCGGGGGCAAGACCTTGCCGGGCGCTGGGCGCCAGGTGCCGTCGTAGCGGGGTTTTTCCTTGGCCAGCATTTGGCGCTCGCGCAAGGCGTCGAGCTCTTCAATGGACATATAGCAGGGGTACACCCAACCGCGGGCTTGCAACTCCAGCAGCACTTCCTTGTAGCGACCGATGCGCTGCATTTGGTAGAACGGGCCTTCGTCATAGTCCAGCCCCAGCCAACGCATGCCTTCGATGATCACGTCCACCGCCGCCTGGGTGGAGCGGTCTTGGTCCGTGTCTTCAATGCGCAAAATGAAATCGCCGCCGGTGGCGCGGGCAAAAGCCCAGGGGTACAGCGCCGAGCGGATATTGCCCAGGTGGATAAAGCCGGTGGGCGATGGAGCGAAGCGGGTGCGGGTTTTCGTCATGTCAAAGGGTTTCCAGACCACGCGCCAGATCGGCCGTGATGTCATCAATATGTTCCAGGCCAACGGCCACGCGGACCAGGCCTTGCGTGACACCAGCGGCGCTGCGTTGCTCCTCGGTCAAGCGACCGTGCGAGGTACTGGCCGGGTGCGCGACCAGGGTTTTGGTGTCGCCCAGATTGGTGCTGAGCGACAGGGTTTGCATGCTGTCGAGGACATGAAAAGCACGGGCTCTGGCTTGCTCGGGGTTGTCGGCCTTCACTTCAAACGACAGCACGGCGCCGCCGCAGTTGGATTGTTGCTGCATGGCCAAAGCGTGTTGCGGGTGGCTGGCCAGCCCAGGGTAGAACACGCGCTGCACGGTGCTGCATTGCTCCAGCCAAAGGCCTAGCTTGAGCGCGTTGGCGCTCTGGGCGCGCATGCGGATGTCCAGGGTCTCTAGCCCCTTGAGCACCACCCAGGCGTTAAAAGGCGCCAGCGTCATGCCCGCGCTCTTGAGCACCGGCAAAAAATGGTCAGTCACAAGCTGCTGGCTGGCGCACAAGGCGCCGGCCATGACGCGGCCCTGGCCGTCAAGGTATTTGGTGCCCGAATGCATGATGATGTCGGCGCCAAAATGAACCGGCAATTGCAGTGCGGGCGTGGCAAAGCAGTTGTCCACGGCCAGCAAAGCGCCGGCCGCGTGCGCAATATCGGCCAGCGCGCGGATGTCGCACACCTCGGTCAGCGGGTTGGTCGGTGTTTCGGCAAACAGCAGTTTGGTGCTGGGTTTGACAGCAGCAGCCCAGGCGGCCAAATCGGTTTGCACTACAAACGTGGACTCCACGCCGAACTTGGCCAAATCAGAGCCGATCAGCTTGATGGTCGAGCCAAACATGGACTGCGAACACACCACATGGTCGCCCGACTTGAGCAGGCCCATGCACATCATCAAAATGGCGGACATGCCCGAGGCGGTAGAAATGCAGGCCTCGGTGCCTTCCATGGCGGCCAGGCGCTTCTCAAAACTGGCAACCGTGGGGTTGCCGTAGCGGCCGTAGGTGAAGCCTTCTTCGTCACCGGCAAAGCGAGCAGCCGCGGCAGCGGCCGACGGCTGCACGTAGCCGCTTGTCAGAAACAGCGCCTCGGAGTTTTCGCCGTACTGGCTGCGCTCTACGGCTTCGCGCACAGCCAGGGTGTCGCGGTGCAGGGCGTGGGTATCTTTCGGGTCGGTCATGGCAGCAGTGCGGTTTAGTCTTCGGGATTGGGCAAGGCCAGGCGGGAGTTGTCGTCCTGCTCTTCTTCGCTGCCGCCACGGGTGGCGCTCAGGCGGGTGATGTCGTCAATGGTGATGTCGCCCGTCACGTAGACGCCGTCAAAGCACGAGGCGTCAAAGTCGGCAATCGCCGGGTTGAGCGAGCCTACCGCTTTTTTCATACCGTCCACATCTTGGTAAATCAGGGCGTCGCAGCCGATGATTTCGCGGATTTCTTCCACGCTGCGGTTGTGGGCCACGAGTTCGCTGCTGGTGGGCATGTCGATGCCGTAAACGTTGGGGTAGCGCACTGGCGGCGCGGCGCTGGCCAGGTAAACCCGGCGGGCGCCGGCGTCACGCGCCATTTGCACGATTTCCTTGCTGGTGGTGCCGCGCACAATAGAGTCGTCCACCAGCAGCACATTGCGGCCCTTGAATTCGCTGGCAATCACATTGAGCTTTTGGCGCACCGACTTTTTGCGCACCGCCTGCCCCGGCATGATGAAGGTACGGCCCACGTAGCGGTTTTTCACAAAACCCTCGCGGTAAGGCAAACCCAAGAGATGCGCGAGCTGCGCGGCGCTGGGGCGGCTGGACTCAGGAATAGGAATGACCACGTCAATCTCATTAGGCGGCACGGTAGAAATCACCCGCTTGGCCAGGGTTTCGCCCAGGTTGAGCCGCGCCTGGTAGACGGAGATGCCGTCCATCACCGAGTCCGGGCGGGCCAGGTAGACGTATTCAAAAATACAGGGGTTGAGCGTGGGCGCGTCGGCGCACTGCTGCGCCAGCACTTCGCCTTGCAAATTAACGAACACCGCTTCGCCGGGATCAATGTTGCGTTCAAACTTGTGCATCGTGCCCTCTAAGGCCACCGATTCACTGGCCAGCACCACATTGCCCGCGCTGCGGCCCATGCACAGCGGACGAATGCCATGCGGATCACGAAAGGCCAGCACACCGTGCCCGGCGATCAGCGCAATCACCGCGTACGAGCCTTTGACGCGGGCGTGCACATTGCGCACGGCGGCAAACAGGTGCGCTGGCTGCAGCGGCAAGCCCCGGCTGGTGCGCTCAATCTCATGGGCCAGCACATTGAGCAGCACCTCTGAGTCGCTGTCGGTGTTGATGTGGCGGTGGTCGTCGTTGAACAGCTCGCGCTTGAGCACGTGGGCGTTGGTCAGGTTACCGTTGTGCACCAGCACGATGCCAAAGGGGGCGTTCACGTAGAAGGGCTGCGCCTCTTCTTCGCTATAAGCGTTGCCCGCGGTGGGATAGCGCACTTGCCCCAGGCCGCAGTTGCCGGGCAGCGAGCGCATATTGCGCGTGCGAAACACGTCCTTGACCATGCCCTTGGCCTTGTGCATGAAGAACTTGCGCTCTTGCTGGGTGACGATGCCCGCTGCGTCCTGGCCGCGGTGCTGCAGCAGCAGCAAGGCGTCATAAATAAGTTGGTTGACAGGTGCGTTGCTGACAACGCCGACGATTCCACACATGGTTTGTTTACTCGTTCAAGGTAAGAATCTTGCAAATTCAGGCGGCAGCAGCGGCTTGAGGCCGCTGATTGCCGATTGGCTTATCTGGGGGCCGTACGCCTCTAGCCAGGCCTCGTGGCTGCGCAGCGGTGTCATGGACACCACCACGGTGACCGCCAGCAGAAGCACCGCGCCGCGCGCCGCGCCAAAGGCTGCACCCAGCAACCGATCCATGGGGC
>CAMDHS010000205.1 GCA_945898115.1 Comamonas sp. lk | reverse complement strand
CCCAGCAAATCGACAACTTTTTGCGTGACCAAATGCCGGTGTGGCGCGCGCGTTATCCCGGGGTAGAAAATCTGAAGGTGGCGGTAATGGGCTGCATCGTCAACGGCCCGGGCGAGAGCAAACACGCCGACATCGGCATCAGCCTGCCTGGCACCGGCGAGGCGCCAGCGGCGCCTGTATTTATTGACGGCGAAAAGCGCATGACCCTGCGCGGCGACGCCATTGCCACCGACTTTCAGGCGGTGGTTGAGAACTACATCGAGCAACGTTTTGGCGCAGCGGCAACGCAGTCGCCCACCTGACCCCTTTTATGACCGAATCGAAAGCGCCACGCAAGGCGGAAAAACTCTTGGCCGTCAAAGGCATGAACGACATATTGCCACCGGACTCGGCCCGTTGGGAAGCGCTCGAAGAGCGGGTGCGCGCGTTGATGCGCCGCTATGCCTATGAAAACATCCGCACGCCCATCGTCGAGCCGACCGCGCTGTTTGTGCGCGGCCTGGGCGAGGTGACCGACATTGTTGAGAAAGAGATGTATTCGTTCGAGGACCGGCTCAACGGCGAGCAGCTCACCCTGCGCCCGGAAAACACCGCCGGTGTGGTGCGCGCGGTGGTGGAGCACACGCTTTTGTACAACGGCGGCAAGCGCCTGTATTACTTTGGCCCCATGTTCCGCCACGAGCGGCCCCAGCGCGGGCGCTACCGCCAGTTTCACCAGGTGGGCGCCGAGGCGCTGGGCTTTGGCGGCCCCGAGCTGGATGCCGAACTCATCCTGATGGCTGACGCGCTGTGGAAAGAACTGGGCATTGGCGGCGTAGAGCTGCAAATCAACAGCCTGGGCCAGCCCGAAGAGCGCAATTTGCACCGCGCCGCACTCATCGCCCACTTTGAGGCCCACGCCGATGCGCTCGACCCCGAGTCGCGCCGCCGCTTGCACCTGAACCCCTTGCGCCTGCTCGACAGCAAAAACCCCGACATGCAGCCGGTCATTGAGGCCGCACCCAAGCTGCTCGACTTTTTGGGCGAAGCATCCAAAGCGCACTTGGCCGCCGTGCTGGCTATTTTGGACGCCAATGGCGTGCCGTATTCCATGAACCCGCGCTTGGTGCGCGGCATGGACTATTACAACCTGACGGTGTTTGAGTTTGTGACCACGCAACTGGGCTCGCAAGGCACGATTTGCGGCGGTGGGCGCTACGACTACTTGGTCGAACAAATCGGCGGCAAACCCACCCCGGCCGTGGGCTGGGCCATGGGCATGGAGCGGGTGCTGGAGTTGCTCAAAGCACAAGAAGACAGCCTGGCGCTGCCACTGCTCGACGCCTACGCCGTGGTGCCCGACGCCGCTGCCTTGCCCCAAGTGGCTGCTTGCCTGCAGCGCTTGCGCAGCGCGGGCGTGTCGGTGCTGATGCACGCCAGTGGCGAGGCCGGCATGGCCAGCATGAAAAGCCAGTTCAAGAAGGCCGACGCCTCGGGCGCGCGCTACGCGCTGGTGTTCGGGCCCGACGAATTGGCGCAGGGCTGCGTGACCGTCAAGGCCTTGCGTGACCCGACCCTGGCCCAACGCACGCTGGCGCTAGAGCTTTGGGCCGAATGGGCCAACAGCCTACAATCCTCCCCTTAAACATATACCCCCATGGCAAATCAACTCGACCTCGAAGAACAAGAAAAGCTCGACGAACTCAAGCATTTCTTGAGCAAATACGGCAACCTGATCAGCGGCGTGCTGATCGTGGTGATGCTGGCTTTGGCTGGCTGGAATGGCTACAACTACTGGCAGCGCAGCCAGGCGACTCAGGCTGCCGCCATGTATGACGAAATGGGCAAATCCCTGGCGGGCGGCGACGTGGCCAAGGCCGAGCGCACTTTCAACGACATGAAAGACCGCTACGCACGTGCCAGCTACACCCAACAAGCCGGTCTGGCCCTGGCCAAAATGGCCGCCGACGCAGGCAAGCCAGATGTTGCCAAAGCTGCCCTGCAATGGGTGGCCGACAAATCGGGCGACGAGGGCTACGCCGCCATTGCCAGCTTGCGCCTGGCCAATATCTACCTCGACGCCAAACAATACCCCGAGGCCTTGAAGGCCCTGGACGCTGCCAAGGGCGACGCCTTTGCCGCCCTGGTGGCCGACCGCCGTGGCGACGTGCTGCTGCTGCAAGGCCAGCGCGATGCGGCCAAGGCGGCTTACTTGACCGCCTTCAAGGCATTTGACGAGCGTTCCGAATACCGCCGCCTGGTGCGTGTGAAGCTCAATGCCCTGGGCGTGGAGCCAGAAGCACCCAAAACGGCCGTGCCAAACGCCGCAAGCGGAGCGAACTGATGCGCCAAGTCCCCCGGCTTATCTCCCTTGTCCAAGGCTTTTTGGCGCTGACGCTGGTGCTGGTTTTGCAGGCTTGCGCCAGCAGCGACAAGCCCAAGCCCACGGCCCTAGAGGCCAATCCGGCACAAGTCGGCGTCAAGGAACTGTGGCGCGCCTCCGTGGGCGATACCGCACTGCCGCTGGAAGTGCGGGTAGTCGGTGCACAGGTGCTGCTTGCTTCCACCCAGGGCGATATCAGTGCCTTGGACGCGCGCAGTGGTAAACAAGTCTGGCGCGCTAGCGTTGGCGCACCCTTGAGCGCTGGCGTAGGCAGCGATGGTGACACGGTGGCCGTGGTCACCCGTGAAAACCAGCTCGTCGCCCTGCGCTCGGGCAAAGAGGTGTGGCGGCAAAAGCTGCCCTCCCTGACATTGACATCGCCTTTGGTGGCTGGCGCGCGCGTGTTTTTGCTCTCAGCCGACCGCACGGTGAGCGCCTTTGACGCAGCCACCGGTCGCAGGCTTTGGCTGCAACAGCGCCCGGGCGACGCCCTGGTGCTGGGCCAGCCTGGTATTTTGATGGCGGTAGGTGACACCTTGCTGAGCACCCAAAGCGGCCGCCTGCTGGGCCTCAATCCGCAAAATGGCACTGTGCGCTGGGACGCTGCCGTGGCGATGGGGCGCGGCGTGAATGAAGTCGAACGCCTGGTTGACCTGGTTGCAGGCACCAGCCGTGTCGGCAACAACCTGTGCCTGCGTGCTTTCCAGTCCACCGTGGCCTGTGTGGACGCCCAAGCAGGGCGCACGCTCTGGACCAAACCCGCCTCGGGCGCCAGCGGCATTGCGGGTGATGTCAGCACCGTAGTTGGTGCTGAGAGCGACGGCAGGGTCGTGGCCTGGCGCCGCAGCGATGGCGAAAAACTCTGGACCAGCGAGAAGCTGCGTTTTCGAGGCCTGTCGGCACCGGTCGTTGCGGGCCGCGCTGTAGCGGTTGGCGATTTTGAAGGATTTGTACACTTTTTGTCGCCCAAAGACGGGGCCTTGCTGGCCCGCGTTGCCAGCGATGGCTCGCCCATCGCCCTGGCGCCTGTGTGGGTAGAGGACACCTTGGTCGTGGTAACACAGCGCGGCACCGTGATTGGGTTTCGGCCTGAATAATTAGGCTAAACCCTCCATGAAACCTGTCATCGCCCTGGTCGGAAGACCCAATGTGGGCAAATCAACCCTGTTCAATCGCCTGACCAAGACGCGCGACGCCATCGTGGCCGACTACGCCGGTCTGACGCGCGACCGCCATTACGGCAACGCCAAGCACGGCAAGCACGAATACATCGTGGTCGACACCGGTGGCTTTGAGCCCGATGCGGCCGACGGCATCTACAAGGAAATGGCCAAGCAAACCCGCCAGGCCGTGGCCGAGGCCGATGTGGTGCTGTTTGTGGTGGACGCGCGCGGCGGCGTATCGGCCCAAGACCACGAAATTGCCAAGTACCTGCGCCGCCTGGGCAAGTCGGCCATCGTGGTGGCCAACAAGGCCGAAGGCATGACCGAAGGCGTGCACTTCACCGAATTTTTTGAACTGGGCTTGGGCGCCGTGATTCCGATTAGCGCCGCCCACGGCCAGGGCATCCGCCCCCTGATTGACCAGGTGCTCGAACCGCTCGCGCTGGCCATGGCGCAAGCCGAAGAGGAAAGCGACCCCACCACCATCAAGCTGGCAGTGGCAGGTCGCCCCAACGTGGGCAAGTCCACGCTGATCAACACCTGGCTGGGCGAAGAGCGCCTGGTGGCCTTTGACATGCCCGGCACCACGCGCGACGCGATTTCCGTACCCTTTGAGCGCGGCGGGCAAAAGTTTGAGCTGATCGACACCGCAGGCCTGCGCCGCAAGGGCAAGGTGTTTGAGGCGATCGAGAAGTTCTCGGTGGTCAAAACCCTGCAGGCGATTGAATCGGCCAATGTCGTCTTACTTTTGATCGACGCCATTCAGGGGGTGACCGACCAAGACGCGCACATTGCTGGCTACATACTGGAATCGGGCCGCGCGGTGGTGGTGGCCGTTAACAAATGGGACGCGGTGGATGAATACCAGCGCGAACTCGTCAAGCGTTCGCTGGAAACCCGCCTGGGATTTTTGAAATTTGCCGCTTTGCACCTGATATCGGCCACCAAACGCCAGGGCCTGGGCCCTGTGTGGGATTCGATTGCACAGGCGCACCGTTCGGCCAACCGCAAGATGCCCACGCCGGTGCTCACGCGCTTGCTGATGGAGGCCGTGCAGTTCCAGACGCCCAAGAAAACCGGTATGTACCGCCCCAAGCTGCGTTATGCGCACCAAGGCGGCATGAACCCGCCCATCATCATCATCCACGGCAATTCGCTGGAGCATGTCACTGACTCCTACAAGCGTTTTCTGGAAGGCCGTTTCCGCAAGGAATTCGACCTGGTGGGTACGCCCTTGCTGATCCAGATGAAGTCTGCTTCCAACCCTTATTCAGACAAAGACTGACCGCCTGGCAACGTCTTTTTTTCAATCCCCTCGAAGCCTTGGGGTCGGCAAAAAACGCCAAGCCATGTGTTATCTTCTTAGCCATCACTTTCCAACACGGAGAATATCGTGAATAACAAAAGCCAACTCCTGCAAGACCCCTTTTTGAACGCATTGCGCCGTGAGCACATCCCGGTGTCGGTGTATTTGGTCAACGGCATCAAGCTGCAAGGCCAGATCGAATCTTTTGACCAGTACGTGGTTTTGCTACGCAACACCGTGACGCAAATGGTCTACAAGCACGCCATTTCTACTATCGTTCCAGGCCGTGCGGTCAATTTGGCCGCCCCTGGTGCCGACGAAGCGCCAGCTCCCTAATACCTTGCCTGCGCGAGGCTGCTGCGTGCATCCACGTTCTACACTTTTCCCCGTTTGAATCCCACCGACCGACCCACGTCTGCGCGAACCATTTTGGTCGGTGTGGATTTGGGGTTGCCCCATTTCGACGGCGAGCTCGAAGAACTGGGTTTGCTGGCCCGAACCGCCGGGCTCGAGCCGGTAGCGTCCATCACCTGCAAGCGCCGCGCCCCAGATGCCGCGTTGTTTGTGGGCACCGGCAAAGCCGACGAGATCAAGCTGCTGGCGGCCCAAAATGGCGCCGAGGAAATCTTGTTTGACCAAAGCCTGAGCCCCGGCCAGCAGCGCAACCT
>CAMDHS010000204.1 GCA_945898115.1 Comamonas sp. lk | reverse complement strand
TAAAGAAAAAATGGACATCCCCCCTGGCACGCCCCTGCGCCGGGTGATGCCGATAGCGGTGACGCTGGGGCTGGCCGCTTTGCTGGGCCCCTGGTTGTTTTCGGCTTACTGGCTTAACACCTTTACCACCGTGGCCTGCCTGGCCCTGGTGGCCGGCACGGTGGCCTTGTTGTTTGGTCAGTTGGGCATGGTCTCGCTGGCGCAGTTTGCGCTCGCCGGTGTGGGCGGCTGGGTGTGCTTGCGCCTGATCCACGGCTTTGCCTTGCCCTTTGAAGTGGCCTTGCTGGCCGGCGCGCTGGTGGCCGCAGTGTTTGGTTTGCTGGTGGGCTTGCCTGCGTTGCGCATGCGCGGTCTGTACCTGGCTTTGCTGACCCTGATGGTGGCCGCAGCGGTGCAAGTGGTGCTGGATGTGGTGGGCTTTCCAGACGGCGGCACCGGATTTCTCGGCAAGGTCGTGGCGGGCCAGCGGGTGCTGATTCAACGGCCCTGGATTGCCAGCAACGACGCAGCCTATTACCGCTATGTGGTGCTGTGGCTGGCCCTGGGCCTGGGCCTGATCGAGTGGCAGCGCGCCACCATGCCCGGACGCGCCTGGGCGCTGATTCGCAAGAGTGAAGCGGCGGCCACCGCTGCAGGCGTGAGCGTGCTGCGCTACAAGGCCTGGGCTTTTACTTTTGGCGGCTTTTTGGCGGGCCTGAGCGGCGGCCTGATTGCCGGCCTGAACGGCCAGCTCGACAACACCGGCTTTCCGGTCAGCCAGTCGATTCTTTTGTACGCACTCACCGTGGTGGGTGGCGTCTACAACTGGGTGGGTGTGATTTTTGCCGGCCTGCTGGTGCGCGCCTTGCCTGCGCTGCTCAACGACCACGGCGTGGACGGCAACCTGGCCAACGCGTTTTACGGTTTTGCGCTGCTGGTCTCCTTGATCCAAGGCCGCAAGGGCTTGGCCGGCCAGCTGGCGGACTTTTACAAATTTGTGCGCATGAGCCGCATCTTGGAAGGCATCGCGACCTGGGGCCTGGTTTCCATCGGTCTGGGCCTGCTGTTTGCGGCCTTGGGGCAGGCGGGTTTCGCCGGTGCATTTTTCATCTCGCTGATCGCTTTGTTGTTCCGACTGGTCATTCCGGGCGTGTGCTGGCTCTTGCTGGGCTTTTTTGGCAAGCGCCTGCAAGACCGCACCGAAGACTTTGAGGCCGCTTTGTCGCTGCGCCTGGCCCAGGCCTTTGAGCGCCAGGGCTGGATGCCGGACCACCGCCTGATCAAACGGGTGCTGAACTGGCTGTTTATCGGCCTGTTTGTGGCCTGGGTCGCCTCGGGCGTGTTTGAGGTTCCCTACGCCGTGGCGCTGGCCCTCATCTGGCTGTCGATGGCCGCCAAAGTGGGCCTGGAGGTCGCGGCCTATCCGCACCTCTTGGGGCTGCGCCAGCGCATCGACAAGCGCTTCCCCAAGCCTTTTGCTTCTTACCGCTAAGCACCATGATCCGAATTGAAAACCTCACTGTGCAGTTTGGCGGCGTCAAGCCGATTGACGGCCTGACGGTCACCCTGGACAAAGCCATTGTGGGCCTGATCGGCCCCAACGGCGCGGGCAAAACCACCCTGCTCAATGTGCTCTCGGGCTTTGTGACACCGGTCAACGGCAGCGTGGCGGTCAACGGCGTCGTCATCAGCGACATTCCCGCCCACAAGCGCGCGCACCTGGGCCTGCGCCGCACCTTTCAGACCGACCAGATTGCCGACGACCTGACGCTGTGGGAGAACGTCGAGGCTATTGCCGACCACGCCGGTTACAGCACCCGAGCCGAGGCGCAGCACGATGTGCAGCGCGCCATTGACTACGTGGGCCTGGGCAAGCGCATCCACCGCAAGGGCAGCAACCTGACCACCGGCGAGCGCCACCTCACAGAAATCGCCAAGGCGCTGATTGGCAAGCCCCAGCTGGTGATGCTCGACGAGCCCGGTGCAGGCATGTCCGAGTCCGAGACGCAGCACCTGGAAGCTGTCATCCGCGGCATTCCGGCCTATTGCGGCGCGCAGGTGTTCTTGATTGACCACGATGTGGCCCTGATCGTGGCCTGCTGCGAAGAAACCATGGTGCTGGACTTTGGCAAGCTGCTGGCCCTGGGCCCGACCAAAGACGTGCTGGAACAAGCCGAGGTGCGCCGCGCCTACCTGGGTGATTTTGAAGCCATGGAGGCCGCAGCATGAGCCAAGCCCTCACGATTGAAAACCTGGTCATGGTGCGGGGCACCAAGATTGCGGTCAACTCCATCAAGCTCAAAGTAGAGCCCGGGCGCATTACCGTCTTGCTCGGCCCCAACGGTGCGGGCAAGACCAGCACCGTGCTGGGTATCGCCGGCGTGGTGGAGCCTGAGTTTGGCGAAATCTGGCTCGACGGCGTAGACCTCAAGGGCAAAGACCCGGACGAGATCCGCCGCCGTGGCATTGCCACCGTGCCCGAAGGCCACCAGGTGCTGCGCGAAATGAGCGTGCAGGACAACCTGCGCGTGGCCGGGGGCGAACTGTCGCGCGGCGCCCTGAGTGCTGCCATGGAGCAGACGCTGGCGCTGTTTCCCGAACTGCAATCGCGCTTAGGCATGGCTGCGGGCGACCTCTCGGGGGGCCAGCAGCAAATGGTGGCGATTGCGCAGGCGCTGATGGTCAAACCCCGGTTCCTCGTCATCGACGAACTGTCTTTTGGCCTGGC
Organism: Comamonas sp. lk; assembly: GCA_945898115.1. Classification (GTDB taxonomy): domain Bacteria; phylum Pseudomonadota; class Gammaproteobacteria; order Burkholderiales; family Burkholderiaceae_C; genus Allorhodoferax. The sequence continues at coordinate 2,808 of CAMDHS010000204.1, read as the reverse complement.
CCCGCTGATCGTGGCGCGCCTGGTGCCGGTGATCCGCAAGATCGCGGCCGACGGCATTGGCGTCTTGTTGATTGAGCAGTTCACCCAGCTGGCCCTGGGCCTGGCCGACCATGCTTATGTGATGTCGCGTGGCGAAGTGTCCTATGACGGGGGGCCTGACAAGCTCATCAGCGACCCCGACATCCTGCACCGCGCCTATTTCCCTGTTAACTCGCGCGAGGCCGTTGGCCTGGCTTAACCATTTTTCAAAGGAGACCTTATGGACACCCGTGTCGTGAAAAAGAAACTGGGCCTGAAAGACCGTTACACCGCCATGACGCGCGGTCTGCACTGGGACACCACCTACCAGCCCATGGACAAGGTGTTTCCCTATGACGCCTACGAGGGCATCAAGATCCATGACTGGGACAAATGGGAAGACCCGTTTCGCCTGACCATGGACGCCTACTGGAAATACCAGGGCGAGAAAGACCGCAAGCTTTACGCAGTGATTGACGCCTTTGCGCAAAACAACGGCCAGCTCGGCATCAGCGACGCGCGCTATGTCAACGCGCTCAAGCTCTTCATCCAGGGCGTGACGCCGCTGGAGTACTACGCGCACCGGGGCTACGCCCACGTGGGGCGGCAGTTCACCGGCGCGGGTGCCCGCGTTGCGTCGCAGTTGCAGGCCATTGACGAGCTGCGCCACTACCAGACCGAGACGCACGCCATCTCGCACTACAACAAGTACTTCAATGGCATGCACAACACCAGCCATTGGAACGAGAACATCTGGTACCTCTCGGTACCCAAGTCTTTCTTCGAGGACGCTTACAGCGGCGGCCCCTTCGAATTTTTGACGGCGATTAGCTTCTCGTTTGAGTACCTGCTGACCAACCTGCTGTTCGTGCCTTTTATGTCGGGTGCGGCGCACAACGGTGACATCTCCACCGTCACCTTTGGCTTCTCGGCGCAAAGTGACGAGTCGCGCCACATGACCTTGGGCATTGAGTGCATCAAGTTCATGCTCGAACAAGACCCGGACAACGTGCCCATCGTGCAGCGTTGGATGGACAAGTGGTTCTGGCGCGGCTACCGCCTGCTCACGCTGGTGGCCATGATGCAGGACTACATGCTGCCCAAGCGCGTGATGAGCTGGAAAGAGGCCTGGGAGATGTACGCCGAGAGCAATGGCGGTGCCTTGTTCAAAGACCTGGCGCGCTATGGCATCCGCGAGCCCAAGGGCTGGAAAGACGCTTGTGTCGGCAAAGACCACATCAGCCACCAGGCCTGGGCCACGTTTTACCAATACGGACACGCGGCGGCCTTTCACACCTGGCTGCCCGAGCAGTCCGAGATGAAATGGCTGTCCGAGAAGTACCCGGACACCTTTGACCGCTACTACAAGGGCCGCTTTGACCATTGGGCTGAGGTGCAAAAAACCGATGGCCGCTGGTTCAACCAGACCCTGCCCATGCTGTGCCAGGTCTGCCAGGTGCCCATGATGTTCACCGAGCCGGGGGACCCGACGCAAATCGACTTTCACGAGACCAGCTACCACGGCATGAAGCACCACTTTTGCAGCGTCCACTGCAAGGAAATCTTCGAGAACGAACCCAAAAAGTACGTGCAAGCCTGGGTGCCGGTGCACCAGATCTACCAAGGCTCGTGCTACCCCGACGACATCAACCCAGCGTCGCCCGGCGACAGCCCGGTGCGCGAGGTTTTGCGCTACTACGGCGTGAACCCCGGCGAAGACAACGGCGACTTCAGCACCAGCCCGGACCGCAGCAACTTTGCCAAATGGCGGGGCGACAAGCGCAAACCCGGAGACGCGGCATGAACGCACTGGTCACCGACGTCATGCTGCGCTCGCTCGGGCCCTACCCCCTGCACGTGGCCGACAGCGAAGAGCGCTTTTATGGCAACCGGCTGATTTACACCAGCTGGGAAAACCATTTGATGTACGCCGCGCCCTTTTGCCTGCCGCTGCCGCCCACGCTGCCCTTTGGCGCGCTGGTGCGGGTGGTGCTGCCGGAGATCTATGGCGAGCACCCGGAGTTCGAGCAAATTGACTGGGAGCGCACGCAGTGGTTTAACTCGAAGCTGCGTTTTCGCCCCGACTTTGGCAAATCGCTGGAGCAGCACGGGCTGACGCACAAGTCCCTGATCCGTTTTCGCACCCCGGCGCTTGAAGGCATCAAGCGCAGCACTAGCCCTGGCCGCCAGGCTTTTTAAGGCACGCATGAGCTACCAACTGACGATCGAACCCCTGGGCGCCACCATCGAGGTGGAAGAAGGCCAGACCCTGCTCGACGCCGCCCTGCGCCAGGGTATATATATTCCCCACGCCTGCGGCCACGGCCTGTGCGGCACCTGCAAAGTAGAGGTGAGTGGCGGCGAGGTGGACCATGGCCACGCCAACCCCTTTGCCCTGATGGAGTTTGAGCGCGACCAGGGCAAAACCCTGGCCTGCTGCGCCACGCTGCAAAGCGACGCCACCATCGAGGCCGACATCGACGAAGAGCCCGACGCCGAGATCATTCCGGTGCGCGACTTTGAGACCACGGTTTCGCGCATCGAGCAACTCACACCCACCATCAAGGCCATCTTCCTCAAGCTGGCCACACCCATGCACTTCCAGGCCGGCCAGTACGTGCAGCTGGTCATTCCTGGCGTGGAGGGTGGGCGGGCGTTTTCGGTTGCCAATTCGCCTGCGCAGGTGACGGCCAGTGGTGAGGTCGAACTCAATGTGCGCATCGTCAAGGACGGCGCAGGCACCACCTGGCTGCACCAGAACCTGGCGGTGGGATCCAAGTTGCGCATTGC
>CAMDHS010000203.1 GCA_945898115.1 Comamonas sp. lk | reverse complement strand
GTGACCGGCTGGAAAGTGGGCTTTGTGGCCGCGCCAGCGGCGCTCACGGCTGAGTTTCGCAAGGTGCACCAGTTCAATGTGTTTACCGTGAACACCCCGGTGCAGCACGCGCTGGCCGCCTACATGGCGGACGCTGCGCCCTACGCCGGCTTGCCGGCCTTTTACCAGCGCAAGCGCGATATGTTTCGCGCGGGCCTGGCACGGACGCCCTTCAAGCTGCTGCCCAGCGAAGGCACTTTTTTTCAGTGTGTGGACATATCCAAGGTGAGCACGCTCAGTGAATCCGACTTTTGCCAGTGGCTGACCACCGACATTGGCGTGACCGCCATCCCCATGTCGGCCTTCTATGCCGACGGCTTTGACCAGCGCGTAGTGCGTTTCTGCTTTGCAAAGGAAGAATCCACCCTGCACGCGGCGCTTGCGCGCCTGCAAAAACTCTCGCCCCTGGCCTGAGTCAAACCCCAAGTACCCATAAAGCATGTCTTACCTCGACGACCCCCGCGTATTTTTTGCTGCCGAACGCACGCTACTGGCCTGGCAGCGCACTGCCGTGGCGCTCATCGGCCTGGGCTTTGTGGTGGAACGCTTTGGCCTGTTTGTGCGCATGCTTAATGCCAGCAACACAGTGCCGGTGGAGAGCACCGCGCCCACGCTGTGGTTTGGCGTGGCGTTTTTGCTGCTGGGCGCCGCCGTGTCCACGCTAGCGGCGCTGCAGTACCAAAATTTTGTGCGCACGCTCACCCACCCCGAAATACCGCGTGGCCACAACACCTGGCTCGGGCCCATCCTGAACTACGCTCTGGCGCTGGCGGCCATGGCCATGGCGGCCTGGTTTGTCTGGAACGGCGCCTAAAGACAACTTGCCCCGCGCCAACCCGTCCTTTTTTTTAACCCCTTCACTTAGCCCGACCTGCCATGACCGTTTCCATCACCCAGCACACCGCCCACTTTGCCACCGCCCCGCAAATCAGCCCTGATGACATGGCGGCCATTGCGGCCCACGGCTTTCACACGGTGATCAACAACCGCCCAGACGGTGAAGGCGGCCCCGATCAACCCACGTCGCAGGCCATGGCGCAAGCCGCGCAGGCCGCAGGGCTGGCTTACCACTACCTGCCGGTCATCAGCGGCCAGATTACGCCTGCTCAGGTGGCTGAATTTGCGGCCACGCTCAAAGCAGCACCAGGCCCGGTGCTGGCCTTTTGCCGCAGCGGCGCGCGCTCGACCAATATGTGGCACATGGGGCAATAAGCCACGTGCTTTGACGGGCGCAGCGCTTATTGCAGCTGCGTCCAGGCCTTGTCCAGCCGTTTCACGCTCACCGGCTGCGGCGTTTTGAGCTCTTGGGCAAAAAAGCTCACGCGCAACTCTTCGAGCAGCCAGCGGAATTCGGCCATGCGCTCGTCCACCGCGCCCTTGCGCTCGGCCACCAGGCGCCAGTAGCGCTGCTCCAAGGGGCGCAACTCGCTCATGCGGGTGGCGTCGCGGGCCGGGTCGGCGCGGTATTTGTCCAGTCGCAGGGTGATGGCCTTGCAGTAGCGCGCCAGGTGCTGCAGCCGATCCCAGGGCGTGGCCAGCAAAAACTGTTTGCCAATCAGGCGCTGCAACTGCTGCTGCGCATCCGCACCGGCATCAGCCGCGTTTTTGCTGTCCTTGATCTTGCGGGCCGCTGTGGCGAATTCAATCAACACGACGCCAGCCAGCCGTGCCACCTCGTTGGCAATCAGCGTGAGCCGCCCCCGGCCTTCGTCCAGGCGGCGTTTGAAGGCGAATTCGTCTGTGGGCAGCGGGTCAAGAAGGAAGGCCCGGTCCACCGCCAAGGCGATGATTTGGGTTCGCAGCTCCTCCAGGGTGCCGCCGAGCTGCGTGGCACCCTCGCCCCGGCCCACTTGTAGGTACGACACGGCCATTTTTTGCAGGTCTGGAATGTTCTTTTCCAGGTACTTGAGTGCGTCTTTGATCTGCAGCGCAAACAAGCGGCGCAGGCCTGCGCGGTGTTTGGCAGCAGCCGCCTCGGGTTCGTCAAACACCTCGATGGTGACCGCGTCGCCCGCGTCCATGAGCGCCGGAAAACCGATCAGCGTTTGCGCGCCCTTGCGAATCTCTAGCAGTTCGGGCAGCTCGCCAAAGGTCCAGGCGGTAAAGCGCTGGTCCACCAGGTTTTGCGCGCCGGGCGCGGCTTTGGTGGCGGCGGGCGCTGTGCTTGCCGGGGAATTCGCTTTGTTCTGCGCCAAGGCTGCACCGCTGGCACCCGCAGCGCTTGAAACGCCAGGGGCCGACTTGCCCACGTCCGCACTGCCGACGCCGGCGCCACCCGATGGGCTCGCCACGCCCTGCCCCAGCTTGATCGATGCCAGCGCCTGAAAGGCCCCGCGCGCCTGCTTGCCCCATTCGGCTTTGAGCGCGCCCAGATTGCGGCTTTGGCCCAACTGGCGACCATGCTCGTCCACCACCTTGAAATTCATAAAAAAGTGCGGGCTCAGCATGTCGGTCTTGATGTCGGCGCGCACCACGTCCAGGGCAGTGGCCTCGCGCACCAGCTTCAAGACCGCATCCACCAGACTACCCGCGCCAAAGCGCTCGTCGCTCAGGGCGGCGGCCATGCGCGTGGCGGTCTCGGGCAGCGGCACCAGGCGCGAGCGGGGCCGCTGGTGCAGGGTTTTGAGCAGGGCCTGCACTTTTTCTTTCAGCATGCCCGGCACCAGCCATTCGCCGCGCTCGTCGTTGACCTGGTTGAGCACGAACAGCGGCACGGTCACCGTCACCCCATCCAGCGCATCGCCCGGGGCATGCAGGTAACTTGCGGCGCAGTCCACGCCGCCCATGCGCAGGGTTTTGGGAAACATGGCGGTGGTGATGCCTGCGGCCTCGTGGCGCATCAGTTCGTCCCGGGTCAGCAGCAAAAGCTGGGGCTGCTTTTTGACCTCTTCGCGGTACCAGCGCTCGCAGCTAAAGCCGCTGCACACATCGGCGGGCAACTGCTGGTCGTAAAAGGCGTAAATCAGTTCCTCGTCCACCAGCACGTCCTGGCGGCGCGCCTTGTGTTCTAGCTCTTCGACTTGTTTGATGAGTTTGAGGTTGGCGGCCAAGAAAGGCAGTGGGCTGTCCCACTGGCCGGCCACCAGCGCTTCACGGATAAACACTTCGCGCGCACCGGCCAAGTCCACCCGGCCGTAGTTCACCCGCCGCCCGCTGTAGACCACGATGCCGTAGAGCGTGGCACGCTCCAGCGCCACCACTTCAGCGGTCTTTTTTTCCCAATGCGGGTCAAGCAACTGCTTCTTTAACAAGTGGCCGCCCACTTGCTCGATCCACTGGGGATCAATATTGGCGATGCCTCGGCCAAACAGGCGCGTGGTTTCCACCAGTTCGGCCGCCACAATCCAGCGCCCCGGCTTCTTGGCCAGGTGCGCACCCGGATGGGCAAAAAACTTGATGCTGCGTGCGCCCAGGTATTCGCCCTGCTGGCCCTCGTTTTCTACCTTGCAGCCCACATTGCCCAAAAGCCCGGCCAGCATGGACAGGTGCAATTGGTCGTAAGACGCCGGCGTGGTGTTAAGCCGCCACTTGTGTTCGGCCACCACGGTGTGAAGCTGGCTATGGATGTCTTTCCATTCGCGCAGGCGTCGAACGTTGACGAAGTTTTGGCGCAGCAGTTGTTCGTATTGGCGGTTGCTGAGTTTGTGGGTCGAGGAAAAGGGGGTCGGATCCCGATTTCGTGCAGCGGGTGAAAGGGGGTCGGATCCCGATTTCGCAGAGCGAAACTCGGGCTCTGACCCCCTTTCACCTGACCTCAATTCACTTGGTTGCTGCGGAGAGCGGAAATTGGGGTCAGAGCCCGAGTTTCGCTGCGCGAAATCGGGATCCGACCCCAATTTCCTTTCGCCCCGCGCATCACTAATCCACTTCCACAGCTTCAGGTAGCCGCTGAACTCGCTGCGCTCGTCGTCAAACTTGGCGTGCGCCTGGTCGGCTTGGGCTTGCAGGTCCATGGGGCGGTCACGCACGTCTTGCACGCTCAGGGCCGAGGCGATGATCAGCACCTCGTCGAGCGCCTGGCGGCTGCGCGCCTCCAAAATCATGCGGCCCACGCGCGGGTCTAGCGGCAGGCGCGCCAGCTCTTGGCCCAAGGGTGTGAGTTCGTTGGCATCGTCCACGGCGCCGAGTTCGTTCAGCAGCTGGTAGCCGTCAGCAATGGCGCGCCCCGACGGGCTCTCGATAAACGGAAAGTCTTCCACCACGCCCAGGCGCAGCGACTTCATCCGCAAAATCACCCCGGCCAGCGAGGAGCGCAAGATTTCGGGGTCGGTAAAGCGGTCGCGCCCGTCAAAGTCTTTTTGCTCGTACAAGCGAAGGCAAATGCCGTCGGCCACCCGCCCGCAACGCCCGGCGCGCTGGTTGGCCGAACTTTGGCTGATGGGCTCGACCAGCAATTGCTCCACCTTGCTGCGAAAACTGTAGCGCTTGATGCGCGCCGTGCCCGCGTCAATCACATAGCGGATGCCCGGCACCGTGAGCGATGTCTCAGCCACATTGGTGGCCAGCACCACGCGCCGCCCGGTGTGGCCGTCAAAAATGCGATCTTGTTCGGCCGGGCTCAGGCGCGCAAACAGGGGCAGCACCTCGCAGCCGCGCATCACCGGCTGGTGGCTCAGGTGCTTGCGCAAGTGGTCTGCGGCCTCGCGAATCTCGCGCTCGCCGGGCAAGAACACCAAGATATCCCCGCCCACGCCACCGCGCCACAGCTCGTCCACGCCATCGGCAATCGCGTTGTTCAGGTCGTATTCGCGGCTCTCCTCAAACGGGCGGTAGCGCTGCTCAACGGGAAACATGCGGCCAGACACCATGATCACTGGCGCCGGCACGGATGGCCCCCACGCTCCGCGCTGCGCGTCGTCGCTGCCCCCCGAGGGGGCGTCGCCTGCCTTGGGGCGGCCCGGCGGCAGGCGTTTGCGTGTCGCAAAGTGGTCAGCAAAGCGCTGCGCGTCAATCGTGGCCGAGGTCACGATGATTTTCAGGTCGGGCCGACGCGGCAATATCTGGCGCAGGTAGCCCAGCAAAAAGTCAATGTTCAGGCTGCGCTCGTGCGCCTCGTCGATGACGATGGTGTCGTAGGCGTTGAGCAGCGGATCGGTCTGCGTCTCGGCCAGCAAAATACCGTCGGTCATGAGCTTGACGGACGCGTCGCGCGAGAGCCGGTCCTGAAAGCGCACCTTGAAACCCACCACCTCGCCCAGCGGCGTCTTCAACTCCTCGGCAATCCGCTTGGCCACGCTGCTGGCCGCAATGCGCCGCGGCTGCGTGTGGCCAATAAGCTTGCCGCGCGGCGCGGGCCGACCGTCCGCCAGCGTGGTCGGGTAATTGCACAAGCCCCGGCCCATGGCCAGCGCGATCTTGGGCAGCTGCGTGGTCTTGCCCGAGCCGGTCTCGCCACAAACAATGATGACCTGGTGCGCCGCCAACGCGGCCATGATCTCCTCGCGCCGGGCGGAGACGGGCAGGTTTTCGGGGAAGTCTA
>CAMDHS010000202.1 GCA_945898115.1 Comamonas sp. lk | reverse complement strand
GTACGCAGCTTCGCCTCATCCATATTGATCACCATCCTTAGATGATCAAGCAACCAGTTCAGCGGCTGAAATCCGTGCTCAGGCTCATTTTTGGGTGGAAATACGGGCTGCCTTCAGGCTCACACCTCATTGGACAGGGCTGAGAGTTGACGTGGGCCGTTAGTGTTGGCAAAATCACCATCATGAAGGCGACGCCCATACTCCACAAGCGAGTTGCAGACGCGAGTGGCGGCTTTGCCGAGTACGTCGTATGGCTGCTCCCGAATCCGCTCGCACCATCCGAGCATCTCTACAAGTATCGACTCGCATACATCAAGAATCGACAATGCGTGGTCCGATATGACAACGAACGGGGCAAGGGTGATCACACACATTTTGGTGGCCAGGAAATACAGTACACCTTCACAACCCCGCGAAAACTGATCGCGGACTTCGAAGCAGATATTGCGAGGTGGAATCGTGAAAACAGTAATCCTTGACGTGGCAACGCGACAACAAGTGGGCGAGGATTTCATCCGTGCCTGGGAAACGGGTACGCCTCAGAAGGAGGCCCGAATCAGCTTTGAGACTCCTGAGCTGCTTTGGAAAGTGCTTACGGCGAGGCGCTGGGAACTTTTGAAGTCGCTTTGCGGTGTCGGCCCTGTGTCAATCCGTGAGGCCGCTCGCCGTGTGGGCCGGGACGTGAAAACAGTGCATGGTGATGTGACCGCCCTGCTTGATGCCGGCGTACTGGACAAAACCGCCAGCGGCGCAATCGAGTTTCCCTACGATGCGGTCAAAGTGGAGTTCATGTTGCAAGCTGCTTGATGAAGCCCTTCAAGCAGCACAGCCGGTCTGCCACCCTCAGGCCTTCTTCAAAAAACAAGCCTTCAGCATAAAACTCCCGCCGTCCATCTTGCAATTGACCTCGTGGTCGCCGCCGGCTAAGCGGATGCTTTTGACCTTGGTGCCCATTTTCAGCACGGTGGACGAGCCTTTGACCTTCAGGTCTTTGATCAGCACCACCGCGTCGCCGTCTTGCAGCACCTGGCCGTTGGAGTCTTTGACCATGGCGTCGGCTTCTTCCACCACCGCCACAGCCTGTGCCGGCCACTCAAAGCCGCAATCGGCGCAAACCAGGTTGGCGCCATCGGCGTAGGTGTTTTCCAAAGTGCATTGGGGGCAGGGGGGAAGGGTGTGGGGCATTAGGTTTCCGGTGTGGGGCAAAGCAAAATACTGGGTGCTCAGGGCCTGATTGTGCGTTGGCGCAGGCCGCCAGCATCAGAAAACGTGAGGTTCAAGGGTTAAACCGTGCGCCACCGCAGTTGGGCAGGGACTCTGCATTCACCAAGCGAGACGCGGGCCTCTTGAGCGGCTGATTGCGCTTTACGTGCACCCTCGTTCCCTTGATGAATCTGCTCGATTACCTCCAAGGGTCTTCCTGGCTTGAGGGCTTTCTCGAAGACTTGCCCAATGTTTCGCGGGATCGTGGCGTAGCCGTACTTGAAGCTGCTAGCGAAAGCTTGGCTGCCGATGCTTCTGCAGCTTGACAAGTGTGTGCCCGCTAGGCTGAGGAAGGCGCTTTCAGCGCGCCAGGTTTCGACGGCGGTTTAGGGGGGGTGGCCTGGGGCCCAGAGATAGCGAGGCGTCTACGGCGCGGCCTTACCTTGGGCATTCTTGCTTTGGTCGATGGCGCCACCGCATTGGTGCTCCACCGTGCCGGTGCAGTTCTAGGGCATTGTGCCGACCTTTTTTCTACGAGGCAAATGCGTGGTCGCACAGGGCACTTTGGAAAACGGTATATTCCGCACGAAAAGAAGTGCTGGCCAAGCACGGTAAAACCTTTATTCCGCCCAAAGCCGCAGAGGCTTTGAAAAACGCGGCCAAGAGCAATGACGAAACTGCGATCTCGCTGGTCGCTAGCCCCTCAATATGATCCCTGAAATCGGACACTTCTCTCTTTGGCTCGCACTGGGTCTTTCGCTCGTTCTGGGCAGCGTACCCTTGGTTGGAGCGCAGACCGGACGTGCCGACTTCATGGCGCTGGCGCGCCCGCTGTCTTATCTACTATTTTTCTTTGTAGCTGTGGCTTATGCCTGCCTGACAGCCTCTTTTGTGGGGCATGATTTTTCGGTTCGCTATGTGGCTGCTCTGTCCAATACCGCCTTGCCCTTGGAGTACCGCATCGCCGGTGTCTGGGGCGGGCACGAAGGCTCGTTGCTCTTGTGGGTGCAGATGCTGGCCCTTTGGACGGTCGCCGTCGCCCTTTTTAGCCGCAATTTGCCCAAGGAGGTCGCAGCACGTATCTTGGCGGTCATGGGGCTGGTGGCGGTGGGCTTTTTGCTATTCATGCTGCTCACCTCCAACCCTTTTCTCCGCTTGTTCCCGGCGCCGCTGGAGGGGCGCGACCTCAACCCCTTGTTGCAAGACCCGGGCATGGTGATGCACCCTCCCATGCTTTATATGGGCTACGTGGGGTTTTCGGTGGCCTTTGCTTTTGCTATCGCAGCCTTGATTGGGGGCAACTTGGACGCTACCTGGGCGCGCTGGACCCGGCCTTGGACCACGGTGGCATGGATGTTTTTGACCGTCGGCATTGCGCTGGGTAGCGCTTGGGCCTATTACGAGCTGGGTTGGGGCGGGTGGTGGTTTTGGGATCCGGTGGAAAACGCCTCGCTGATGCCCTGGCTTTTGGGCACGGCTTTAATCCATTCACTGGCCGTGACGGAAAAGCGCAATGGTTTCAAGTCCTGGACGGTGTTGTTGGCCATTTTGGCGTTTGCGTTTTCGCTGTTAGGGACTTTTCTGGTGCGATCGGGGGTGCTGTCCTCGGTGCATGCTTTTGCTACCGACCCGGCCCGCGGCCAGTTCATTTTGGCCTTTTTGGCGGTGGTGATGGGTGCTTCTTTTTCGCTTTATGCCTGGCGAGCGCCGCAAGTTGGCATAGGCAAACGCTTCGGGCTGTGGTCCAAAGAATCCGCCTTGCTGGGTAACAACGTCTTGTTGGTGGTGGCGGCCCTGGCGGTAATGCTAGGCACCTTGTATCCCTTGGTGCTCGATGCCTTGGGCATGGGCAAGATTTCGGTGGGTCCGCCGTATTTCGACGCGGTGTTTATGCCGCTGATGGCGCCGGCCGTGTTTCTTATGGGCATAGGCCCGCTGGCGCGCTGGAAAAATGCGGAATTACCTGCCCTGGCTCTGCGCTTGCGCTGGGCTGCGGTCGTGGCTATTGCCGGTGCCCTTATCACCGGTGCGTTGGCCGGTGAAGTGCGCCTGGTCACCACATTGGGCTTGGTCATGGCCTATTGGATAGTGGGCTCGGTAGCGACCGACTTGTGGGGCCGTGTCCATCCCCAGGGTGTGGATTGGGCGAATGCGCCCGCCCGTTTGCGCCAGATTCCGCGCGCGCTGGCGGGCATGATGGTGGCGCACTTAGGTATCGCAGTGTTTTGTATCGGCGTGGCGATGGTCAAAACCTACGAGGTTGAGAGCGATGTCAAGATGCTAATTGGCGACAGCACCACGGTGCGCGGCTACACCTTCACGCTTGACGGTATCAAGGAACTTCAAGGCCCCAACTACGTGGCGGCGCAAGGCCAGATGCGTGTCTCGCGCGATGGCCATGCAGTAGCGGACTTGCGCCCGGAAAAGCGCATTTACCGGGTGCAGCAAAACCCCATGACCGAGGCGGCGATTGATTCCGGCCTGACGCGGGACTTGTATGTGTCGCTGGGCGAGCAGGTCCCAGGCGGCGCCTGGATTGTGCGGGTCTACGTCAAGCCCTTTATCGACTGGATTTGGTTTGGTTGCCTGTTTATGGCGCTGGGCGGCTTACTGGCCGTTAGCGACAGACGCTACCGTCGCCCGGTGGGAGCCCAGTGATGAAGCATGTGCGCTATTTGGCGCCCATGGGCATCTTACTGGTTTTGTTGTATTTTCTGCGTGCCGGTCTGAGCCTAAATCCCAAAGAAGTGCCTTCGCCTTTGATTGGCAAACCGGCGCCCGAATTTTCTTTGCCCCGCCTGGACCAGCCCGAGCAGCGCATCAGCCGCGCCGATATGGTCGGCCAGGTATGGGTGCTCAATGTCTGGGCTTCGTGGTGCGTTGCCTGCCGCCAGGAGCATCCGCTGCTGGTGCAATATGCCAAACAATCCAAAGTGCCTATCTATGGCCTCAATTACAAAGACGAGCGCGTGGCGGGCATGAAATGGCTGGCCGATTTCGGCAATCCCTATACCGCTTCTATTTCTGACCGCGACGGGCGCGTGGGCATCGATTTCGGTGTCTATGGCGTGCCGGAAACCTTTGTCATCGACCGCCAAGGCATCATCCGCTACAAACAAATCGGCCCGCTCACGCCCGAGGTGCTGCGCGACACGATTGATCCCCTACTTAAGCAACTAAATAGCTGATATGCGCACTTTAATAAGCCCAATTGTGATCACCCTGGCCTGGGCGCTGGCTTGCGGGGGGGCCTTGGCCGCTGAGGCATTGCCTGCCAGCGACAACCCGGCACTAGAAGCGCGCGTCATGAAAATTTCTAGCGAATTGCGTTGTTTGGTCTGCCAAAACGAGACTATTGCCGCGTCGCACGCTGAGTTGGCCGTGGACTTGCGCCGCCAGGTGCGCGAGATGCTGCAAAACGGACAGAACGAGCAGCAGGTGGTGGACTACATGACGGCGCGCTACGGAGACTTTGTACTCTACCGCCCGCCGTTTAAAGCGCTGACCGCGTTGTTATGGATCGGGCCTGCAGTCATGGTCGTGGTGGGCCTGGGCACCCTGTTTGTGGTCTTGCGCCGACGCAGCCGCTTGGCTGATGAAGCCTTTGAAGCCGATGACAAAGACGCGCCCAACGACCCCCATCTTTCTTGAGATAAGCCATGACCGACGCGCTGCACACCTTGCTGGCCCCCTTTAAACGCGAATTGGCCGATTTGGAGCGAGCACACGCGGCCGGTACGCTTAGCCAGGCCCAGAAAGATACCGAGCGCGCGAGTCTGGAGCGCCGTTTGTTCAACCTGCTTTTGGTCGACAGCGCGGTGGATGCGCCTGCGGCGGCCAAGCCCTCTTGGCTTTTGCTGCTGGGCCTACTGGTTTTGGTGCTGGTGGTTGCCGTGGGTGGCTATGCCTACAAGCTTTCCGCTAATGCGCCCCCAGGAGAGGAACAGGGCGCAGAAGCCGCTGCCAACCAGGCCCAGGTCGTGGCCATGGTCGAGCAACTCGCCGAGCGCATGAGGCAGAACCCCACTGATGGCGAGGGCTGGGCTATGCTGGCGCGCTCCTATAGCGCGATGCAGCGCCATGAGGATGCGGTGGTGGCCTACCAAAAAGCCGTCGCCTTGCGTCAGGACGACGACGGTTTGCTGGTCGATTACGCAGACGCATTGGCCGTCAAAAACCAGCAAAGCCTGCAAGGCGAACCCATGGCCTTGATACTGCGGGCGCTTAAGCTCAATCCGGACAATATAAAAGGTCTCGCACTGGCGGGAACGGACGCCTTTTTACGCAAAGATTTCGCGCTGGCCGCGAAATACTGGGGCCGTATCGAAGCGATCAGCCCGCCCGACAATTCGCTGGTGCAGCGCCTATCCTCCAGCTTGCGAGA
>CAMDHS010000201.1 GCA_945898115.1 Comamonas sp. lk | reverse complement strand
AGCCTCTCCATGGGAGCGGTTTGCTTGGCGGTGTACGGAAAACCGTCAGGGTCAATGATGGAGCGTCCACCCATGATGCCGTTGGAGCCGGCCAGCGCACCCATGGTGATCTGGCTTTGCGAAGCTGGTTTGAAGTAATCGGCCACGCTCTTGCGCTGCGAATCGTTGGTGGCGCCCAAAATCCACATCAGCAAAAAGAAGGCCATCATGGCCGTCATCATGTCGGCCAGCGCGATTTTCCAGGCGCCACCGTGGGCGCCGCCGTGGCCGGCCGCAATTTTTTTGACAATGATGGGCGCAAGCGCCGCTTCTGCCGGGGGCGCCTCTACGTCCTCAGGCGCCGCTGCTGGCGCACCTTCGGCGGCAGCGTCGGCTGCCAGCTTTTCTTCTTCGCTGGCGGGAGCAGCCTCAGTGGCCATGCTTATTTACCCCGCAAACCGTCAAACACTTCGGCGAAGCTGGGTTGGTTGTGGTGGCTGATACACACGCGCGCGGCTTCCAAAATAAGCGGCATGGGGTGGCCGTGCATGGTGCCAATAATGATTTGCTTGACCACGCCGTACATGCAGGCCTCGTCTTCGATGATCTGCGCCAAGCGCTTGGCAAAGGGCTCAAAAAAGCCGTACGCCAAGAACACGCCAATAAAGGTACCCACCAGCGCCGCGCCCACCAGGCCGCCCAGAATGGCGGGCGGTTGGTCGATCTGCTCCATGGTTTTCACCACACCCATCACGCAGGACACAATTCCCAGCGCGGGCAAGGCGCCGGCCAGGGTGCCAATGGCGTCCGAGGCCTTGAGTTCGTCGTGGTGGTGGGACTTGATGGAGCTGTCCATCACCTCTTCCACCGCCATGGGGCTGAGCGTGCCTTGCGAGACCACCATCAAGCGCACGGTGTCTGTAATCAGGTGCAGCAGGGCGTGGTCTGCCAAAATTTTGGGGTATTCGCTGAAGATGGCGCTGGATTCGGGGGTCTCGATGTGGGCTTCCAGGGCTACGGCACCTTCGGCCTTGAGCGTCTTCATGACCTTGGAGACGCAGAAAATCGTATTGAGGTAGTCTTCCTTGTGGTACTTGGAGCCCTTGAAGGTGCGACCGATGCCGGCAAACACGGCCTTGACCACGTCTGGACTGTTACCGATCAGCATGCCGCCGATGGCCGAGCCCAAAATACACCAGCCCTCAATAGGCGCGGCGTGGATGAAAGGCGCCAAACTGCCACCGCCTACGATGAAGCTGCCAAACACGCAGACATTCAAAAACACGATTCCGATGATGCCAAACATAGTCGTTCCCAAAAAAGGACAGTGGACGACCCGTGCTTGGGTCCGTCCACCTGGTAAACACCGCCCTTACCGAGCGGATGCGTAAAAAAAACCTTCGCAGCCTGCTTGTGCAGACGGCCTTGCGGTGCTGCGCCTTAGTGAACCTGGGCGCTTGCCTGGGTGGGCAAGAGCGAAGGCACTTCTTGCCATGCACTGCGAATTTCTGTCATCAAACCGTGGATTTCCTGCAATACCGCCATGTCGTTGTGGGCATTGGCGAAAATCAGACGGCGGGTGACGTAGTTATAGAGGTCATTCAAATTCTGTGCCAACTCGCCGCCTTTGGCGAAATCGAGCGAACCTTGCAAGCCAATGACGATGCGGCTGGCGCGGGCAATGCATTTGCACTTTTCCTGGATCGCACCATGGGCCAGATGGCCTTGGGCTGCGACCAGGGTGTCGGTCAGGCCGTCAAACAGCATCTGAATCAGGGCCACGTTGTTGGCCACAGAAGCTTGGGATGCCAGGTTGTCTGAGCCATAAGATTCCATGGCTTTGAACTGAAGTCGCATATCGGTTTCTCCTACTGGGTTTGCGTACCCTTTAGGTATCGGCCCGGTCGGAAAAAACTTGAGGGCTTGCGCCCTGTGCGCGTTAAGCATCGCGGCGCCCCCGCATAACGGCCGGTTTTTCGGCCACTTCGATCTTCAGACTCAATCGCAGCTTTTTGACAATAGCGGTGAGCAATTGGCTGATGCGCGACTCGGTCACGCCCAAAATATCGCCTATTTCCTTCAAGTTGAGTTCTTCAACGTAATACAAAGACATCAGCAACTGGTCGCGCTCGGGCAGCTCGGCAATGGCGTCGGCCACAGCGCCCATGAACTGCTGGTGCTCCACGATGGCGTCAGGCTGGCGCGAGCGCTCATCGGCAATGCCCAGCACCTCATCGGTCATCACTTCCATGGACAGGGTCTCAAAACGCTTGGCCTTGCCCCGGCGCTTTTGGAACAAATCCAGGTCGTCGCCCATGTGGTCGGCCAGCTCGGACTCCGTGGGCGTGCGCCCGAGTTCGCTGGCCAGGGTGTTGGTGGCCTGGTTTTCAGATTTGTTGAAGGCCACAGCCGAGCGCGGTAGGTACGACAGCTGGCGCACCTCGTCAAGAATGGCACCGCGCACGCGGCTTAAGGCAAAGCTCTCAAACTCGATGCCCTTGGTCGGGTTGTAGGCGCGGGCGGCTTCCAAGAGGCCGATCATGCCGACCTGGATCAGCTCGTCGAGCTCCATAAAGGGGGGAATGCGCACCTTGAGGTGCAGCGCCACCCGTTTGACCAGGCCCAAATGCGCCAAGACCAGCGCTTCGCTGTTGTCCTGCGCGTCCTCGTATAAGCGGGTGTTGACGGCCATGGGGGGGTCAGGCCTGGTAGCGCACCAGGCGTTCAACAAAAAACTGCATGCCGCCCGAAAAGTTGGCAATCGGCGCCATCTGGGTGACCGACTTGGCCAGGCGCTTAAAGTCACGCGCGCTGTTGCTGCGCGGGGCAAATTCCATCACCGGCTCGTATTTCTTGTGCGCAGCCAGAATTTGCTCGTCGTTCTCAATCGAACCCAGGTAGTGGGTGGTGAAGTTCAAAAACTGCGCGCACACCTGGTTGATGCGGCGAAACAGGTTTTGCCCGTCGGCCTGGCTGTTGACCGCATTGGGAATGACATAAATCTCGTTGAGGTCGTAGTCTTGAATCAAGACCTTGATGGTGCCGTAGGCATCGGCAATGGACGACGGATCGTCGCGCACCACAATAAAACGCCGCTGGCAGGCGCCCATAAAGGCCAGCACCGAGGGCGAAATGCCGGCGGCCATGTCAACGATCAGGTAGTCAATATCGTCTTCCAGGGCGCTAAAGGCCTGCACGATGCGCGAAGCCTGCACGCGGGTCAGGGCAGCGAGCTCTTTGACGCCCGAGGCGCCGGGCACCAGCATCACGCCGTGGCGCGAGGTGACGGTGATTTCTTGCAGCGTCTTTTGGCCACTCATGAAGTGGCTCAAGTTAAAGGGGCAGGCGCAACCCAGAGCGATCTGCGAATTGGCCAGACCGAGGTCGGCGTCAAACAGCATCACCCGATGGCCCATCATGCTCAGGGAAATGGCCAGGTTCACGGCCACGGTGGTTTTGCCCACACCGCCCTTGCCACTGGCGATGCCTATGACTTCTGTACGAACTGACTTTTGCATTGTGTTTTTCTAGTTTCTCAATTGAACGGCCCACGCAAACCACGGGGGCTCGCAGGGGCAGAAAGTCGCGGTGTCGGTGGCTGCAGCTTAAAGGGCATGGGTTTTGCCACCTGGATAGGGGCAATCGCCTCGGGCACACGGGAAAGCTGGGCCACTGCCATTTCTACCAGAGCACTGGTGCTCAGATCACGCTTGAGCGCGTTGACTGAGGCCCCATCGCTCGCTGCAGAAAGCGACAAAAAATTATCGCAGAGAAATTCGACCAACGGCCAGGGTTGGACCGACTCGTCCAATTTACTCACCATCAGGCTGTTCCAGCGGATGCCAGAGCTGCGCAAAACGCGGCGCAAGGTGGCCGAAGAAGCATCGGCCGAGACCACGGCGTGGGCCTCGCAGGCGGGGCACGCGGTCTGGACCTCGGTAATGCGCTCGGCCATCTGGCTGCCGGAGCTGTCAATGAGCACCAGGCCCCGCGTGCTCAGGCGGTTAAGCACCGCCACCAGCGCGGCCGGTGTGTCGGCCCGAAAGCATTCGACGCCGGACTGCGCTGCCAGTGTCTGGGTATGGGCCCAGGCGCCTACGCGCTCGTCTTGGTAACTGACGATGGCGACCTTGTCGGCACCCATCTGGGCTGCCGCCTGGCTGGCCAGGCGCATCACCATCATGGTTTTGCCCGAGCCCGAGGGACCGGCAATCAGGTGCACGCCGGTTTGTGGCAAGGCCACACTGGGGCGACGGGCAATATCTTCGAGCTGGCTGCGCACGGCAGACAAGGCCTCGTGCTCGCTGCGCATGTCTTTGACAGTGTCGAGCAGCAAAGTGCGCAGGCCAGTGGGCATGCCGGCCTGGGTGAACGAGGTCATCAGCTCTTCGACTTCGACTGAGAGGTTCAGGCTGGCTTGCCAGCCGGTGGTTTTTTGGCTCAGGCTGATTTCTCGGCGCAGGCTGGCGAGTTCATCACGGATCAGGTCCATGATTTCGCGGCTGCGCAGGTAGTCGCGCTCGTCGTCCACTTTGGCAAGCGTAGGCTCCTTGCGGGCAGTTTGCAGCTCTTTGCCGGGTGCTTGGGCGTGGGCTAGGTGCTGCGCAAACGCCAATGTGGCAGAAGCAGGTGCCACCACCGGTACGCTCTGGTGCGCGGGCGAGACGGTGGAGTCCAGCATTTGTTCGTCAATGTCCAGGGCCACCACCAGCTCGGTTTGGCCGCCCACGGTGTGGTTGGAGATCACCAGCACGTTGCGACCATACAGTGCCATAGCGCGCTCGGTAGCGCTCTTGGTATCGTTGGCGAGGATGCGTTTTAGTTCCATGGCAGTCTTCGGTTGGAATGTAAGGGGTCTGGCTTAGGGCAGCGGCGCGGGCCTGCGCCCTAGCGGCGAACCTCGGTGGGTTTGGTTTCGGCGTGCACGGTGTGGATCACCTTGACCGACTGGTCGTCCGGGATTTCGCCGTAGGACAGGATCACGAGTTCGCTCACGCGGTGGCGGACCGACTTGGACAACCAAGGGCGGATCGCGGGGGACACGACCAACACCGCGTTGTGGCCTTGGTCTTCGACCGACTTCGTGCCCTCGCGTAGCGCGCTGAACAGGCGCTCGGCCAGGCCGGGTTCGATCACCATGTTCTGGCCTTGTTGCAGCACGTTGTGCAGCAACTGCTCCAGACCGGGATCGAGCGTCATGACCGACAGGGTTTCCTTGTCATCGACCAGGCCTTGCACAATCATGCGGCCCAGGCGCGGGCGAACCAATGCGGTGAGTTGTTCCGGGTCTTGGGTGCGGGCGGCCACTTCGGACAGGGTCTCGACGATGGTGCGCATGTCGCGGATGGACACGCCGTCGCCCAGCAGGCTTTGCAGGGTGCGGGTCAGCACGCCCAGCGAGAGTTTTGCCGGCACCAGGTCTTCCACCAACTTGGGGGACTTGGCGGTCAATTTGTCGAGCAACTGCTGCACTTCGTCGTGGCTGAGCAGGTCCGAGGCGTTGTCGCGCAGCACTTTGTTCAGATGGGTGGCCACGGCGGTGGCGGCGTCAACCACGGTGTAGCCCAGGGCGCGGGCATGGTCGCGCTGCGAGGGCTCGATCCATACGGCCTCTAGGCCAA
>CAMDHS010000200.1 GCA_945898115.1 Comamonas sp. lk | reverse complement strand
GCGGCCATGCCCCAAGCCGTGGCCCAGCGCCTGTGGGAGCAATACGGCTTGCGCTATGTCGAAGGCTATGGCCTGACGGAGACCGCAGCGCCTTCGCACAGCAACCCGCCCGACGCACCCAAGCAGCAGTGCCTGGGCGTGCCTTTCATCAGCGTGGACGCCCGCGTGGTGGACCCCGAAACCCTGGCCGAAATGCCGGTGGGTGAGGCCGGTGAAATTGTGATGCGCGGCCCGCAAATCTTTCAGGGCTACTGGAAGCGCCCTGAGGCCACGGCTGAGGCATTTGTGGAGATCGACGGCCTGCGCTTTTTCCGCTCGGGCGACCTGGGCCGGGTGGACCAGGACGGCTACTTCTTTATGACCGACCGGCTCAAGCGCATGATCAACGCCTCGGGTTTCAAGGTCTGGCCGGCCGAGGTAGAGGCGCTCATGTTTCGCCACCCCGCTATTCAAGAGGCCTGCATCATCGCCACCCACGACGCCTACCGGGGCGAATCGGTCAAAGCGGTGGTGGTGCTGCGTGCCAGCCACCGGGGCACGGTCAGCGAGCAGGAACTTATTGACTGGTGCCGCGAAAACATGGCGGTCTACAAGGTGCCGCGCGCGGTGCAGTTTGTTGACGCCCTGCCCAAAAGCGGCGCAGGCAAAGTGATGTGGCGCCTGCTGCAAGAGCAAGAAGCCGCTCCCGCCCAGAAACCCGTCTGATAAAAGAATTCCCCATGACCCCACAAGCCCTCCCCACCGCGCTGCCCCAGACCCTGGGCTTTGACACCCAGCGCACCCAGAACATCACCCGCGTTTTGCAGCGCGAGGTGGATTCGGGCCGCCTGCCAGGCGCCGTAGTGTTCGTGGCGCGCCACGGGCAGGTGCTGCTGCACCAGGCCCTGGGCCAGCAAGACCCGCAGGCCGTCAAACCCATGGGCCTGGACGCGATATTTCGTATCTATTCCATGACCAAGCCCATCGTCTCGGTGGCGGTGATGCAACTCCTGGAGCGTGGTCAGTTGCTGCTGAGCGATGCCGTGGCCAAGCATTTGCCCGAGTTTGCGGACGTCAAGTTGGCGCACTTTGAAGGCGAGACCATGCACCTGCGTGCGCCCCGGCGCGCGCCCACGGTGCAGGATTTGCTGTGCCATACCTCGGGCCTGACCTACGAGATCACCGGCAGCGCGCCGGTACAAGTCATGTATGCGCAGGCGAAGCTCGGTTCGCGCGAGCGCAGCAACCGCGAGTTTTCACGCGCGCTGGCCGAGATACCCTTGATGTTTGAGCCCGGCAGCATTTGGGCCTACAGCCGCGCCACCGATTTGCTCGGCGCATTGGTTGAGGCCGTTAGCGGCCAGACCCTGGGCGCGTATTTGCAGGAAAACATACTGGCGCCGCTGGGCATGGTGGACACCGGCTTTAGCGTGCCGCCCGACCAGCAGCACCGCATTGCCGAGCCTTTTGCCCATGACCCGGATGGCGGCACGCAAATGCCCTTGATTGATCTGCGCGTGGTGCCGCGCATGGAAGCGGGTGGCATGGGCCTGGCGTCCACCGCGCAAGACTACGCGCGCTTTGTGCAGTGCCTGAGCAATGGCGGCGAACTGCTGGGTCAACGCATCCTCAGTCCGGCCTCGCTGCGCTTGATGACGGCCGACCACCTGGGCGGCCTGGGCCAGCAAACCACCGAACGCTCGGGCGACATGCTGGGGCGCGGCACTGGTTTTGGCCTGGGCTTTTCGGTGCGGCTGCACGAGGGCCTGGAAACCCTGCCCGGCGCCGTGGGGTTGTATTCGTGGGGCGGGATTGCGGGCACCACCTTTTGGGTGGACCCGGCCAACGACTTTTGTGCGATTTTGATGGCGCAGGCGCCCAACCAGCGCGACTACTTTCGGCCCATGTTCCGCAACCTGGTCTACGCGGCGTTTACCGGATAGACCAGGGCTTGGGGTTTAGGCGCTTGCGACTTCAAGCACCAGCTTGCCAAAGTTTTCGCCGTTGAAGAGCTTGAGCAGGGCGCCGGGGAAGTGGTCGATGCCTTGCACCACGTCTTCCTTGCTCTTCATACGGCCGTCTTTGAGGTAACCGGCCATCTCGGCCACTGCCAGGTGGTAGCGGTCGGCGTAGTCGAACACCACAATGCCTTCCATGCGCGCGCGGTTAACCAGAAGGCTGAGGTAGTTTTTGGGGCCTGCAATGGCCGTGGTTGCGTTGTACTGGCTAATCGCCCCGCAAATCACGATGCGCGCCTTGCGGTTGATGCGGGCCAGCACCGTGTCCAGAATGTCGCCGCCCACGTTGTCAAAGTAAATGTCCACGCCCTGGGGGCAATGGGCCTTGAGGCCTTCGCGCACGGCGCTCGGGCCGGCCTTGTAGTCAATGCAAGCGTCAAAGCCCAGTTCTTTGACCACCCAGTCGCAATTGGCCAGGCCCCCGGCAATACCTACCACGCGGCAACCGCGGATCTTGGCCATTTGTCCTACGGTCTGGCCCACGGCACCGGCGGCGCCTGAGACCACGAGCGTTTCACCGGCTTGCGGCTGGCCCACGTCCATCAGGCCAAAGTAGCCCGTCATGCCAGGCATGCCCAGCACATTGAGCCACTGGGTAAGCGAGCCCACGCCCAGGTCGATCTTCACCAGGCCGTTGCGCCGCATGTCGGCGGCTTCCAGGCTCAGGTATTCCTGCACGCCAAATCCGGCGCTTACATAGTCGCCCACGGCGTACTTGTCGTTCTTAGAAGCAATCACGCGGCCCACGCCGCCTGCGCGCATGATTTCGCCAATGGCCACGGGCGGGATGTAGCTCTTGCCTTCGTTCATCCAGCCGCGCATGGCCGGGTCCAGCGACAGGGCCAGGGTTTGCAACACCACGGCACCGTCGGCGGGCTCGGCCACGGCCTCGGTCGTGCGGCTCCAGTTGGCTTCGGTGGGCAGGCCCACGGGGCGCGCGGCCAGGCGGATTTGGTGGTTGACGAGGGAATTCAGGGCGATCTGGGTCATGGTGGGTGCATCAAGTGTGTGAATGGGGGATGGTCCCAACGCCATGACTGACGCGGGCAGGAAGAGGCGCCGATGCTAGCGCTTGCAGCGCCAACCGGCAGTTGCGCAGGCGACATTGCCTATGGGCGCGGCCCCGCATGCGCTGGCGCATCCAAGAATCCCCCGGCGCCAGCCCGGCGCGCGCCGATAATCAATGGCTGTGGCGCTGTAGCTTTTGCAGTTTGCGCCAAGCCACCCTATTGCCCACCATGCCCCCAATCATCCTTGCCTCCAAGCTTGCCACCGCTGCTCCGTCGGGCTCGCCAGAACTGCTGGCGCCGCCCCTGACGCCACCCGCCGAACTGGACACGGCTCTGCAATCACTGGGCTCGGCGGTGCTGGGCGCCACCGACGTGTGCGCTCTGAGTGGCGTGGGCCGGGCGCCCCTGAATGCCTGGACGCCGCTGTGGAACGACTTGCCGCCCGACGCCTATTTGCGCGACGGCGGGCGCTACCGCTTTCGGCGCCATTCCAGCTTTGTGGTGGACGGCGCCACGGTGACGCAAGCGCCGCACCGCGCCCACTGGCAGCCGGTGGCATACAACGCCTTGCACGGCGGCATGGAGCGCCATTTCGCGCCCATGGAGCCGGCCATGGTGCAAAGCGCGGCTTGGGGTGCGCTGCTGCGCTGGCTGGCGCAGGTGTGCTCGGGCCTGAAAGGCGCACAGCCTTGGTTTATTGAGGCGCACCAGTTCCGCATTGACACGGCCGACGGCATTGGCCGGCCCACGCCCGAAGGCGCGCATCGCGACGGAGTGGACTTAGTGGCCGTGTTCATGGTGGCGCGCCACACCATAAAAGGCGGCGAAACCCGGGTGTTTGACGCCCATGGCCCACAAGGCCAGCGCTTTACCCTGTCCGAGCCTTGGTCGGTGCTACTGCTCGACGACGCACGGGTAATCCACGAGTCCACGCCCATTCAGCCCCTGCAGACAGGTGGCTACCGTGACACGTTGGTGGTGACCCTGCGTTCTGGCGGGTTCCAGGACGCCTAAAACGCAACAACCGCGCAAATCTCAGCGATTTGCGCGGCCCTGGGTCACAAAGGGCAGGGCGACCGCCGCCGCCCCGTGGGCCGCAAGCGCTTAGCGTTGGCGCTCAAAAATCGCCGCAATACCCTGGCCGCCGCCAATGCACATGGTCACCAGTGCGTAGCGGCCGTTGATGCGCTCCAACTCATATAAGGCTTTGACGGTAATCAGCGCGCCGGTCGCACCAATGGGGTGGCCCAAGGAGATGCCCGAGCCGTTGGGGTTGACCTTGGCCGGGTCCAGGCCCAGGTCGTGGCTCACGGCGCAGGCTTGGGCGGCAAAGGCTTCATTGGCCTCAATCACGTCCAGATCGTTCACGGTCAGGCCGGCTTTTTGCAAAGCCAGCTTGGTGGCGGGCACGGGGCCGATGCCCATGTATTTGGGGTCTACACCCGCGTGCGCATAGGCCACCAGTCTCGCAAGGGGCTTGAGTCCGCGCGCTTTGGCTACGCTGGCTTCCATCAGCACCACCGCAGCAGCAGCGTCGTTGATGCCCGAGGCGTTGCCGGCCGTCACCGTGCCGTTTTCCTTGATGAACACGGGCTTGAGCTTGGCCATGTCGGCCAGGGTGCAGTTGGGGCGGAAGTGTTCGTCGGTTTCGTAGGCCACATCGCCTTTTTTGCTTTTGAGCATGACGGACAGGATCTGGCTCTTGAAGTAACCGGCCTCGGTGGCGTGTTGGGCACGGTTGTGGCTTTGTACAGCCAGTGCGTCTTGCTGCTCGCGGGTGATGCCCCACTTGGCGGCGATGTTCTCGGCTGTGACGCCCATGTGGATGGTGTGGAAGGGGTCGTGCAGTGCGCCCACCACCATGTCAACCATCTTGGTGTCACCCATGCGCGCGCCCCAGCGCATATTGAGCGAGGCGTAGGGGCCCCGGCTCATGTTCTCAGCGCCGCCGCCAATGGCCACATCCGCGTCACCCAGCAAAATGCTTTGGCTTGCGCTGATGATGGCCTGCAGGCCCGATCCGCACAGGCGGTTGACGTTAAACGCCGGTGTGCCCTCGGCGCAGCCGCCGTTGATGGCCGCCACGCGCGACAAATACATGTCTTTGGGCTCGGTATTGACCACATGGCCAAACACCACATGGCCCACGTCCTTGCCCTCGGTTTGGGCGCGTGCCAGTGACTCGCGCACCACTTGGGCGGCCAGTTCGGTGGGGGCGATGTCTTTCAAACTGCCGCCAAAAGTGCCAATGGCGGTGCGCACTGCGCTGACGACTACAACTTCACGGGACATGGTTTTGTTTCCTTTAATTAGTGGTTTATGCAGCAGGCGCACGGCGCCAAGCCCTTGCAGTGTGAGGCTCAATCGCTACATCGGGCTTACGCGGCGGCCCCTACGCTTTTCATTTAAATGACATATATCTGAAATATTTGACGGTTAGCCTGCGCACCTACCTGTATTTGAATGGAAAAGTCCATGACCAAGCCCAACGACGAATTGATCCGCCGCCTGCGCAGCGACATGCTCGACAGCTTTGACGAAGAGCTGGAAATGGAGCTTGACGACGGCCACTCCAGCGGTCTGGAGGCGCCCACGCA
>CAMDHS010000199.1 GCA_945898115.1 Comamonas sp. lk | reverse complement strand
CGGCGCCTTCAAGGCCGCTGAGTTGGACGCCAAACACGCCATCAAGCAAGGCACCGAGCTGGCGCTCGCGCTGGGCAACCAGCCCAAAGAGACAACCAAAGCTGCGCCAGCGCCCGCAGGCTTGCAAGTCTTGCCAGCCGTGGCCAAATCGCTTGCGCACTGGCACGCCATGATGGCCAAAAAAGATATGGGCGAGTTGGGCGACATCTTGCACCCCAAGGCGGTATTTCGTTCGCCGGTGGCGCACACGCCCTACGCCAGCGCGCCGGTGGTTCAACTGTTTTTGAAGGCGGCCAGCGAAGTATTTGAAGACTTTGTCTACCACCGCGAACTGGCCAGCGCTGATGGCACCAGCGTGGTACTGGAGTTCAGCGCCAAGGTCAATGGAAAGGCGCTCAAGGGCATTGACCTGATCCAGTTTGACGCCGAGGGCCGCATTGTGGATTTTGAAGTGATGGTGCGCCCCATGAGCGGCCTGCAGGCGCTGGCCGACGAAATGGGCAAGCGCATGGCGCCCTATATGGCGGCGTTCAAGGCACCCCAATAATTTTTAACCTGAGCAACACGATGACCGATAACTTCAAAAATCTCTTTTCCATCCAGGGCAAAACCGCGCTGGTCACCGGCGGCTCGCGCGGCATTGGCGAGATGATCGCGGCCGGCTTTTTGTCGCAGGGCGCCAAGGTTTACATCTCTTCGCGCAAGGCCGATACCTGCCTGGCCACCGCCCAGCGCCTGAGCGATACCTATGGCGGTCAATGTATTGCGCTGCCCGCCGACCTGTCCAAACTCGCAGGGGTGGAAAGCCTGGCAGCGCAACTCGCCGCGCACGAGGCCACGCTCGATATTTTGGTCAACAACGCTGGCGCCTCTTGGGGCGCGCCACTGGACCAGTTTCCCGAAGCGGGCTGGGACAAGGTGATGGACACCAACGTCAAAGGCGTGTTCTTTCTGACGCAAAAACTGCTGCCGCTCTTGCGCGCGGCGGGGCAGGGTGCAAGCCCGGCGCGGGTGATCAACATTGGCTCGATTGACGGCATCAAAAGCTCGTCCTTTGATGCGTTTTCGTATGGCGCATCCAAGGCGGCGGTGCACCACCTCACGCGCTTTATGGCTACGCACCTGACCAAAGAGCGCATTTTGTTCAACGCCATTGCACCCGGCCCTTTCCCGACCTGGATGCTGAGCACCGGCGTGGGCTTTGGCGGCGAGACCGAAGGCGTGGACTGGGACAAGGTAGGCCAATCCAACCCCAGCGGACGTGTGGGTACTGCCCAGGACATTGCCGGACTGGCTATATTCCTTTGCTCGCGGGCGGGCGAATACATTGTTGGCCAAACCATTGCCTGCGATGGCGGAGCGGTCGGTACGGCCTGAATTTCGCTCTAACTCCACTGCCTTATCTTGTAAGCAAATTACGCATACCATCTGCCTGTTTTTTGATTCCACATCAACCCCAAGGAGATCATTTCATGACAAGCCCCAAGCTGATGCTCGAATATATTTATGAGCACGAAAAAAACCTGGCAAACCAGGTTTACCTGACCCAACCGCTGGGCCAGGGCCGGGTTGCGGACTACACCTGGGGCCAAACCATGGACCAGGCGCGGCGCATGGCCACGCATTTGCAAAGCCTGGGCTTTGGGCCGGGCGCGCGCATTGGCATCTTGTCTAAAAACTGTGCACACTTCTTCATGGCCGAGCTGGCCATCTGGATGGCGGGCTACACCACGGTCGCCATTTTCCCGACCGAGGCCGCGTCCACGGTGGGATTTGTGTTGGAGCACAGCGAGGCCAGCTTGCTGTTTGTCGGCAAGCTCGACACCTGGCCTGAGCAGGAGCCCGGCGTGCCCGCGCACCTGCCGCGCATTGCCTTTCCCTTGGCGCCTGTCACGCCCTATGACACCTGGGACGCTATCACTGCGCGAACTGCGCCGATTGCTGGTTTCCCGCAGCGCGCAGGCACCGATCTTGCCATGCTGATTTACACCTCGGGCTCCACGGGCCAGCCCAAAGGAGTGATGCACAGCTTTGAGCGCATTACCGCCGCCACCGAATTGTCGGTGTCCCAAAACATGGGTGGCGTGGTTGTGTCGGGGCAGGAACATCGCGTCCTCTCGTATTTGCCACTGGCCCATGTGTTTGAGCGCGCGGTGGTGTTGTGCAATAGCTTTGCCTTGGGCCAGGTGCATGTGTTCTTTGCCGAGTCGCTGGATACCTTTGCCTCCGACTTGCAGCGCGCGCGGCCCACGCTCTTTGTGTCCGTGCCGCGCCTGTGGCTCAAGTTTCAGCAGGCCGTGTTTGCCAAAATGCCTGCGCGCAAGCTGTCGCTGATGCTGCGCATTCCTATCCTCAACAAAATTGTGGCGCGCAAGATCCTGACTGGTCTGGGCCTGGACCAGGCGGTGCTGGCCTTTAGTGGCTCGGCGCCCTTGCCCGCAGACCTGATCCGCTGGTACCGCAGCCTGGGCTTGCAACTGCTCGAAGGCCTGGGCATGACCGAGGACTTTGCCTATTCCCACAGTGCCACTCCAGCATTTAGCGAGCCCGGCTACGTGGGCATTGCCAACCCCGGCGTGCAGGCCCGTATCAGCCCGGAAGGCGAGATCCTTATCAAGTCCCCCGGCCAAATGGTGGGTTACTACAAGCGCCCGGACCTGGACGCTGAGAGCTTTACCGCCGACGGCTTTTTCCACACCGGCGACCTGGGATCTATGCTTGCGGACGGGCAACTGAAGGTGACAGGCCGCTTAAAGGAATTGTTCAAAACTTCCAAAGGCAAATACGTGGCGCCTGCGCCTATCGAGAACCTGCTCAACATCCACCCACTGATCGAGAGCAGTATGGTCTCTGGCCTGGGCCAGCCCGCCGCCTATGCGGTGGTGGTGCTGGGCGAAGAGTTCCGCCCCAAACAAGGTGACGCAGCCTTCCGCACCGACGCGCAGTCGCAGCTTGAGCAGTTGCTTAAAGAAGTGAACGCCCAGGTGGCCGACTACGAAAAGCTGCAGATGATCGTGGTGGCCAAAGACCCCTGGTCCATCGAGAACGGCTGCCTGACCCCGACCATGAAGATCCGCCGCAGCCGCATCGAGAGCGCGGTCGAGCCCAAGGTGGACGGCTGGTACGCCAACAAAAGCCCGGTTCAGTGGGCCTAAGCGCGTAGCGCGCGGCCGGGCAGGGTGCCGGAGCCCGCGCCTGTGGGCGATACGGTTAATCCCGCAGATGCGGGCAATACGCTGAATCCCGCAGCAAGCGGGCTAATGCCTTAAGCCCACAGTACGCGGGCGATAAAGTCCGCCGTCTGGCGCAGCGCGTCGCGCGCCTCGGGCAGCAGGCGCGCCATCACCGGAAAAGCGTGGGGCGTGTGCTTCCATTGCAGGCAGGTGCTGCTGATGCCAAGGGCCTGCAGCTTGTCGTGCAGGCGCAGAGCGTCGTCTCGCAAGATCTCAGACAGGCTCAGCACCGTCAAACACGGCGGCAAGCCCGCCAAATTGCCCAGCAAGGGCGAAATGCGGGCGTCACTGGCGGGTGTGTTGGGCGCGTACATGGCCACAGCGTCGTCGAGCAACTGCCGGTGCAGCATGGAGTCTGAATCCGAATTGCTATTGATGGATGCGCCCTGGTGCGTCAAGTCCAGCCAGGGCGAGAAAAGCACCAGGCCGCGCGGCATCGGTAAATGGGCATCGCGTGCAGCTTGCGCGGTGGCCAGCGCCAAGTTGCCGCCCGCGCTATCGCCGCCCAGCAGCATTTGGGCGGCGTCCACGCCTTGCGCCAGCAGCGCCTGGTACACCGCCATCGCGTCCTCGTGCGCCGCCGGGAAAGGATGCTCGGGCGCTAGCCGGTAGTCCACCATCAGCATGCGAATCTGCGCCATGTGGGCCAGGGTGCTGGCCATGTCGCGGTGGCTGCTCAGGCTGCCTGCGATATAACCGCCCCCGTGAAAGTAGACGCAGATGGGCGCGCGCGCGTCGCCCATCATGGCTTTGGGCTGCACCCATTCCACTGGTAT
The DNA here is from genome assembly GCA_945898115.1 of Comamonas sp. lk. GTDB lineage: Bacteria > Pseudomonadota > Gammaproteobacteria > Burkholderiales > Burkholderiaceae_C > Allorhodoferax. Next base: position 1,635 of record CAMDHS010000199.1, on the reverse strand, counting down.
GCCGCCTACCACGTCGGCGCGCACGTCAATCTGGGGCCGGGGTTTGCTGTAGTCGCGACTCAGAAATTTGCGCCCCTGGCGCAAGCGCTGCGCGGGCGAAAGCTGCAGGCTGGCCCCCCGGCGGGATTTTAAAAAACGGTTGATAAAGAAGTTTTGAATACTCATGGCAGGGGGTCTCGCTTAGGGTTTGCGGGTTTCAGTCACAAAGTCATGCACCACAAAACGGGCCAGGCGCCGCCGCATAGTGAAGGTGGTCCAGGGCCAGTTGGTGCTGTTGCGGCCATTTTTGTCGAGAAAATAGCTGGTACAGCCGCTGTTCCACACGGTGGTTTGCAACGCAGCCTGGATTTTTTGGTTGTAGCGGGCGTAACGCGCCGGGTCCACCGCGATGCTGGCAATGCTCTGGCGCTGCGCCGTGGTGATGGCCGAGACGATGAACTTGAGCTGTGCCTCGATGATCACGAAGGCCGACGAGAAGGTGTACAAGTTGGGGCCAAAGGTGAGAAAGAGGTTGGGGCAGTCTTGCGTCATGGTGCCCAGATAGGCGGTGGGCGATCCCTGCCACTGCGCTGCCAAATTGACGCCACTTTTGCCAAAAATGCAGTTGGCAACGGGCGGATTGGCCACTTCAAAACCCGTGGCAAAGACGATGGCGTCTACCTCGCAGGCGCTGCCGTCGCTGGCCGTCACTGTGTTGCCGCTTATCTTGACCACGTCGGGCACGACCTGCACGTTGCTTTGTGCGAGCGCCCGGTACCAGGTGTTGGACAGCAAGATGCGTTTGCAGCCCACCGAATAGTCGGGTACCAGCCGGGCGCGCAGGGCCGGGTCTTTCACGCCGCGCGCGATGTTCTTCACGCCCTGGGTTTGGATGCGCTTGAGCAGCCAGGGGTAATTCAGGCTGGCGTTGAGCAGCTCAAACTGCAAATACAGCGCAGTGCGAAACAGCGACTGCGTCCACGGGTGTTTGGCAAACAGCGCTTGCCAACGCGGGGCAATCGGTGCGTCCAGCTTGGCCAAAACCCAGGGCGCGGTGCGCTGAAACAGCGTGAGCTGACTGGCCTGCTGCGCGATATGCGGCACAAACTGAATCGCTGATGCGCCCGAGCCAATCACGGCCACCTGCTTGCCCGCCATATCAAACCCATGATCCCAGCGGGAGGAGTGGAAATGCACGCCGGTAAAAGTGTCCAGGCCGGGTATGCGCGGCAGCACCGGCACATGCATGGGGCCGCAGGCCATCACCACAAAGCGCGCCCAAAATACGCCGGCACTGGTTTGCAGGCGCCAGCGCTTTTGCGCGTCTATCCAGCGCGCTTCGGTCAGTTCGTGACGCAGGCGCACGCGGTCCAGCACGCCAAACTTTTCGGCCGTGTCACGCGTGTAGCTTTTGATCTCGTCTTGTTTGGCAAACAGACAGCTCCAGCGCGGATTGGGGGCAAAGGAGTACGAATAGAGCGCGGACGGCACATCGCAGCCACATCCCGGATAGGTGTTGTCGCGCCAGACGCCGCCGATCTCGCTGCCTTTTTCCAGCACCACGCATTCGACCCCCGCTTGGCGCAAGCGTATGGCCGCCCCAATGCCGGCAAAGCCAGCGCCGACCACGACCACCTCGTGCATTTCATGCGCTTG
>CAMDHS010000198.1 GCA_945898115.1 Comamonas sp. lk | reverse complement strand
CAGGCGCGGTTATGGGCAAAAAGGTCGCTGATTGAGGTGGTCATAGAATTATTTTCGTCGGGCGCCCAAAAGCCTTACATGGTTTCCGCAAACAGCTCACGCCCGATCAGCATGCGCCGTATTTCGCTGGTGCCCGCGCCAATCTCGTAAAGCTTGGCGTCGCGCCACAAACGGCCCAGCGGATAGTCGTTGATGTAGCCGTTGCCGCCAAAGATCTGCACGCCCTCACCCGCCATCCAGGTGGCTTTCTCGGCGGTCCACAAAATCACGCTGGCGCAGTCTTTGCGCACCCGGCGCACATGCTCGGTGCCCAGGGCGTCCAGGTTTTTGGCCACCATGTAGGCAAACGAGCGTCCGGCCTGCAGCACGGTGTACATGTCGGCGACCTTGCCCTGAATAAGCTGAAATTCGCCAATGCTCTGGCCAAACTGTTTGCGGTCGTGGATGTAGGGCACTACGTTGTCCATGACCGACTGCATGATGCCCAGCGGCCCGCCGCTGAGCACTGCGCGCTCGTAATCCAGCCCGCTCATCAGCACCTTGGCGCCTTGGTTCAGGCCGCCCAACACATTGGCCAGCGGCACTTCAACGTTATGAAACACCAGCTCGCCCGTATGGCTACCGCGCATGCCCAGCTTGTCGAGCTTTTGCGCTACCGAGAAGCCGGGCATGTCTTTTTCGATCAAAAAGGCGGTGACGCCGCGCGCACCCAATTCAGGTTCGCTCTTGGCGTAAACCACCAGCGTGTCGGCGTCGGGGCCGTTGGTGATCCACATCTTGCTGCCGTTGAGCAGGTAGTAGCCGCCCTTGTCCTCGGCGCGCAGCTTCATGCTCAGCACGTCGCTGCCCGCGCCGGGCTCGCTCATGGCCAGCGCGCCCACGTGTTCGCCGCTGATGAGCTTGGGCAGGTATTTAGCGCGCTGGGCCTCGCTGCCATTGCGCTTGATCTGGTTGACGCACAGATTGCTGTGCGCGCCGTAGCTCAGGCCCACGCTGGCGCTGGCGCGCGAGATTTCTTCCATGGCCACCATGTGCGCCAGATAGCCCATATTGGCGCCGCCGTATTCCTCGCCCACGGTGATACCGAGCACACCCAGCTCGCCCATCTTGCGCCACAGGTCCATGGGGAATTGGTCGCTCTTGTCGATCTCGGCAGCACGCGGAGCGATTTCGGCTTGGGCAAATTCGCGCACCGCGTCGCGCAGCGCATCGACATCGTCGCCGAGTTGAAAGTCCAGACCAGGCAAGTTGTTCATGAAAAAACTCCAGTAAACGGAAAAGTAGGAAAGTTCAGGCCGGCGACGCGCGGGGCCGCGTTCAGGCGGTGGCGGGCACCGAGGTGAGGGTTTGCTGCATCACGGCACATGGGCTTTGCTTGCCGTCAGCGGCCACATGCAGCACCTCGGCGGTGGTGACGATGATGCGCCGGCCAGCACGCACCACGCGGCCGATGGCACGCAACTCGCCCCCTTGGAAGGCAGCCAGAAAGTTGATCTTGTATTCAATCGTGGTCACTTCCAGACCTTCGGCGATTAGTGTGAGCGCCGCGTAGCCGCCCGCAATATCGGCCAGCGCCCCCATGGCGCCGCCATGAAAGCCGTTTTGCTGCTGCGTGACGCGGTCGGAATAGGGCAAGGCAACTTCCACCAGGCCGGGCTCGACGCGCAGCAGGCGCGCCTGCAAATGCACCATCATGCCCTGGCGACTCAGGCTGTTGTGGATGCGCTGCCAGAGCGCATCGGGGGCGGCTGTAGTGTTAGAGGACATCAGTGTTGAAGGCAGCAGGCGCCTTTTTGACCTTGGGGGCGGGGCTAGGGGTTTGCGCTTTGGCCAGCAAAGCACGCGCCTCGCGCTGGTGCACCTTGATCTCGTCGAGATTGGCCTGCAGGTCGGCCATTTGCTCTTCAATGCGGGTGCGGTGGGCGTCGAGCACGGCCAAAAACTTGGTCAGCTGCATGCCTGTGTCGCGCGGGCTGTCGTAGGTTTCAATAATGTCTTTGGCCTCGGTCAGGCTCAGGCCTAGGCGCTTGGCGCGCAGCGTGAGCTTGAGCCGGGTGCGGTCGCGCACGCTGTAGACGCGGTTGCGCCCCAGCGGACCGGTGCGTTCGGGCTGCAAGAGCCCCAGGTCTTCGTAGAACCGGATGGCGCGTGTGGTCAGGTCAAACTCGCGTGCCAGGTCGCCAATGCTGAAGGTGGTGCTCATGCCGTTTACCGAAGCGTCCAGATAAAGCCCATAAATAAAGGGCGAGGTGCAAACCAAGGCGACAAGGCCCGGGGCTTGCGCTGACTACAATCGTCGCAATTGACGTTTACGTTAACGTCAATTATGAGGCATAAAAAGACATCCATGAACGAACTTGAAAAGCAACTCCACTATCCCCTGGGCGAGGCGCTACCCGAACAGGGCCGCTGCATCGAGGTCGTACCGGGTATCAAATGGATCCGCATGGCGCTGCCTTTTGCCCTGAACCACATCAACCTGTGGCTGCTGCGCGACACGCTGGATGGTGAAAACGGCCCCGTGGAGGGCTGGAGCGTGGTGGACTGCTGCATCAGCCGCGACGAGTCCAAGGCCCAGTGGGAGGCGATTTTTACCAACGAGCTCGAAGGCCTGCCGATATTGCGGGTGATTGCCACCCACATGCACCCCGACCACATTGGCCTGGCGCACTGGCTGTGCCAGCGCTGGAACGTGGCCCTGTGGATCAGCGCCACCGACTACCAAGTGGCGCGCATGGCCTGTATGGGCGACAACGGCTTTGGCGGCGAGCGTTCGGCCATCTACTTTGCCCAACATGGCCTGACCGACCCCGACTCAGTGGGAAAAATCCGCGCCCGCACCAACTACTTTCCGTCCCTGGTGCCGTCCATGCCTGAGAGCTACTGCCGCCTGATGGACGGCAAATTGCTGCACATCGGCGGGCGCAGTTGGCGCTGTATCAGCGGCTACGGCCACGCGCCCGAGCACATTGCGCTGTACTGCGACGAACTGCAGGTACTCATTGGCGGCGACATGATGCTGCCCCGCATCTCCACCAATGTCAGCGTCTACGAACAAGAGCCAGAGGCCAATGCACTCAAACAGTTTTTAGACTCGATCGACAAATTTGCCGCCCTGCCTGAAAACACCCTCACCCTGCCCGCCCACGGCAAGCCCTTTACTGGTCTGCACACCCGCATTGGCCAGTTACACGACCACCACCGCGACCGCCTGGCCGAGGTAATGCAAGCCTGCGCCGCAGCGCCCTGCAGTGCGCGTGACATCATTCCCGTCATGTTCAAGCGCGAGCTCGATTTGCACCAGATGACCTTTGCCATGGGTGAGGCGGTAGCGCACTTGCACCTGCTGTGGTTTGAAGGGCAGCTGCGCCGCCGGCTCGGCGACGACGGGGTGTACCGCTTTGGCGTGGTGGGCTGAAGACCCGCCCCTGGGCACTCAGGCGCCAGCGCCCTGGTGTGTGATCACCACGCTTTCGCCATAGGCGCCGGGGCGCCCTTGGCCGATGGCTTCGCGGGCCTGCACGGCAGACGTGATCCACTGTTTTTCCTGGGCGTACTCCAAAAATGCCTGCGTGCTCAGAAGCAGGCAAGGCTTTGCCAATGCGCGCGCATTGGCAAGAAACCAGCCGTCCTCAAACAAGACCACAGGCAGTGATCCGGGTGCGCTGATTTGCAAATCAATCAGCAGGCTTTGGATGGAAAGCTCGCCCAAGTTGGCCGGGATGCGGTAACTGGGGTTGCGCGCCCTTTGCGCGGCGATCTGAACACCGACTTGCGTCTGGAAAACTGTGATCTGGGCGGTGTTCTTCTCGTAAAACGTGAGCAGGCGCTGCGCCTCGATCGACGCACCAGGCAAACGCCCGCAGTCCACCGTCTCTTCGCACACCATGTCGCTCAAACCAACGCGAAAGTGGGCCAGCAGGGGCAACAAATTGCCAGCCGCCAGCGAAAACAAGGGGCCGGCGTCTGGAATAAGGAGCTGGCTCATGCCAGCGCAGAACCCTTGCGCGCCTTGCTTACCCGTCGCGCAACAGGGGCAGGCGCTGGCACGACCAGGCAGTCATCGAGTGCGCTGCGCGCCTGGGCCAACTGCTGCGCCACAAATTCCTTGGGCAAGCGCGGCAAGGGCAGGCCCAGAGCCGCCAATCGCTGCAACACATAGCCCGCGTCGGGCAACTCCAATTGCCGCGCCGCCTGTGCGATGGAAATCTTGCCGGTGCTCACGCCCATCAACACGCCCAAAGCGGGATCAACCAGCGGCATGCGCTGGGCGTCGTCCTTGCCCAGCGACGCGAACAAGGCAGAAACCAGTTTGTTCAGCGATCCGCCATGCAGCGCCACATAGGCCTTGGCATTGGCCAGATCGCCTTCGTCCACTTCAAAACCAATTTTCGCTTTGCCCATAGCGGCCTCCGTAAAACCCATTGAATTACCCAATAATCATGGGGCAATCTATGGATCATGTCAACACCAGTGGTATGAACCGAAGCGTCACCAGCGCGGCACGCTGTCGTCTTTGAGCCGCGCGCGCAGGGCCGCGTAGTCGGGCACCACGCTGCCCACCGTGTCCCAAAAGCGCGGGCTGTGGTTCATGACGCGCAGGTGGCTGAGCTCATGCGCCACCACATAGTCCAACACCGGCAACTCAAAATGCATCAGACGCCAGTTGAGGCGAATACTGCCATCGCTGCGGGCGCTGCCCCAACGCGTAGCGGCGTTGCTCAGGCCCAGCTGCTTCCAGCGCACTTGCAATAGGGGCGCGAAGTGGTCCAAGCGCGCGGTGAACACCTGCTGCGCCTGCAGCAACAACCACGCGCGCACCGCAGCGCGAATCTGTGTCGCACTTGCCGTGGCGGGCAGCGGTAAATGCAGCGGGCGCACTGCGCCGGACCCCGCGTCTAGTGGCGCGTCACCCAGGCGCGTGACCCCGCCCGCGCCCGCAAGTTGCACGCACAAGGTCTGGCCCAAAAACGGAAAAACGGCGCCCTGTTCCCACACGATCTGGCGCTCGATTTGCTGGCTGCGGCGCACGGTGGTTTCTTGCAGCTTGCGCACGATCCAGCGGGCTTTTTCTTGCAAAGCGGCGTCAATCTCGTGCAGCGGCGTCCAGCGCGGGGCGCGCACGCTCAGGCCCTCGGGCCCGACCACCATGCCGATGGTGCGGCGCTTGCCGCGCGCCAGCGCATAGGCCACCAGCACGCCGCCTAAATGCAACTGGCGGCTGGCTTGGGGGTGGGCAAATTGCGGCGCGTCTGACGGAGCGCCAGCCTGTGGCCGCGCGCTGCCCGTGGGCGCAGGCCCGGCGAACCCCGCGGGCGCAGCAATAAACGGCGCGCGCGCTTGTGCTTCTGGCGTTGGGGTTTGAGCGGGGGTTTGGAGCGCTTTGGGTGCAAGCGGTGGCGCAGGCTTGTGTTCCTTTGGCAGCTTGGGCGCCTTTGAAGGCTTGGGGTCGGAAGCTTGTGCGCCAGGAGGCTTGGGTCGGGCCGCGCGCCCCTGCGGGCTTGGCGCAGGCGCCGGAGCGGGAGCGCCAAACAGGTCCAGCGTGTAGCGCAGCAGCGGGTGCATGGCGCGCGGGCTTACAGCCGGGAAACGGCCTCGGTGCCCAAGGCATCAACGGCTGCGGCCGGCGCATACGCCTCGGGGTCGAGCCG
>CAMDHS010000197.1 GCA_945898115.1 Comamonas sp. lk | reverse complement strand
TGACCATGCAGTTGGTCTTCTTGATATGTGCGGTGAGCTTGCGCAGGGCCTGGCTCATCAGGCGGGCTTGCAAGCCGGGCAGGCTGTCGCCCATTTCGCCTTCCAGCTCGGCTTTGGGGGTCAACGCGGCCACCGAGTCCACCACGATCAGGTCTACCGCGCCAGAGCGCACCAGGCTGTCCACGATTTCAAGCGCTTGCTCGCCGGTGTCGGGCTGGCTGATCAGCAGGTCTTGCAGATTGACGCCGAGTTTTTGGGCGTATTGAATATCGAGCGCGTGTTCGGCATCGACAAAAGCGCATTGGCCGCCTTGCTTTTGCATTTCGGCAATCACTTGCAGGGTGAGCGTGGTTTTGCCGGACGACTCTGGGCCGTAGATTTCGACCACGCGGCCACGCGGCAGGCCGCCTACGCCCAGGGCGATGTCCAGACCGAGCGAGCCGGTGGACACGACCTGGATGTCTTCAATCACTTCGCCTTCGCCCAGGCGCATGATGGTGCCTTTGCCAAATTGCTTTTCGATCTGGGCCAGGGCCACGGCCAGGGCTTTGGCTTTTTCGCTGTTGGGGGCCATGGTTTTGACGGGTGCGTCCATGAGAAATCTCCTGTGAGGGTGGGTGGGTAATCTTGGAATCCGGCGTCTGGTATTAACCACAGGCTGGATGCTTGAACAGTAGTTTATACGCAGATTTAAACCGCAGAGTGACGATTTTTAGTCAGTTTGCATTACTATTAATTCCATGCAGATTGCTCCACTTTCACCCCCCGACGGCTGGCGCCACAACCACCTGGGCCACTGGTTGCGCCTGAGCCTGGAGCGCTTTGACGCGCGGGTGATGGCGCTGATGGCGCAGCACCCGGGCGTGTCGCTGGGCTTGTCCAACCTGGCCGCGCGCAGCCAGTTGGCGGCGGCGCATTGGCATATCAGCCGCCACCTGCCGCCCGAGGGCGCGCGCCTGACCGAGCTGGCGCAGCGCGCGGGCATGAGCAAGCAGGCCATGGGCACGCTGGTGAACCAGTGCGAGGCCTGGGGCATGGTGCAGCGCGAGCCCGACGCGCATGACGCGCGCGCCCGGCGCGTCTGCTTTACTGCCACCGGGCTGGCCTGGCTGGCGGCCTATGCCGACAGCGTGGCGCAGGCCGAAGACGAGTTGCGCAGCGCCGTGGGGCCCGAGGTGGCCATGGTGCTGGCGCTGGGCTTGGAGGCCTATAGCGCGGCCTGAGCCCAAAGGGCCCTGCATTGCACCTAAAAAACGGGTTGGCGGGGGCAAACCCCTAGCGCAAGGCGCGGTGACAGCCAAAGGGGCGCCCTAGAATGGTTTGTCACTTCCGACGGCACCACACCACAGCGCACAGCGCAGGAGACACGTATGCGGATTTTGATCGCCGAAGACGACCAGGTGCTGGCCGATGGCCTGTTGCGCGCGCTGCGCAGCGCCGGAGCCGCCGTGGACCACGTGGCCAGTGGCACCGAGGCCGATGCGGCCCTGATGACCAACACCGAGTTTGACTTGCTGATTTTGGACCTGGGCCTGCCCAAGATGCACGGTCTGGACGTGCTCAAGCGCCTGCGCGCGCGCGGCTCGTCGCTGCCGGTGCTGATTTTGACGGCGGCCGACAGCGTGGAAGAGCGCGTCAAGGGCCTGGACTACGGCGCCGACGACTACATGGCCAAGCCCTTTAGCCTGCAAGAGCTAGAAGCCCGCGCCCGCGCCCTGGTGCGCCGGGGCATGGGGGCGACCAGCAGCAACATCAAGCACGGCCCACTCATTTACGACCAAACCGGCCGCGTGGCCACCATTGACGGCAAGATGGTCGAGCTGTCGGCGCGCGAGTTGGGCCTGCTAGAAGTGCTGCTGCAGCGCACCGGCCGCCTGGTGAGCAAAGACCAGCTGGTGGAGCGCCTGTGCGAGTGGGGCGAAGAGGTGAGCAACAACGCCATTGAGGTGTACATCCACCGCCTGCGCAAAAAGATCGAAAAAGGCCCGATCCGCATCGCCACGGTGCGGGGCTTGGGCTATTGCCTGGAAAAAATCCAGAGCTAGATGACCCCCACGCTTGGCGCTTCGCGTACTGCGCTGCCCCCCGAGGGGGCTGCTGCGCCTTGGGGCGGCCCGGCGGCGCAGCGTAGCTAGATGAAAATTTTCCAGCGTGAGCAGCGCTCGCTGTTTGGCGAGATTCTGGATTGGATGCTCACGCCCATTTTGTTGTTGTGGCCGGTGACGCTGGTGCTGACTTGGCTGGTGGCGCAGGGGATTGCGGGCAAGCCGTTTGACCGGGCGCTGGAATACAACGTGGGGGCGCTGGCGCAGCTCATTACGGTGCAAAAGGACACGGTGCGCTTTGCGCTGCCCCAGCCCGCGCGCGAGCTGCTGCGCGCGGACGAGGCGGACACCGTGTACTACCAGGTGCTGGGCCCCAAAGGCGAGTTTTTGAGTGGCGAGCGCGGCCTGCCGCCACCGCCCGAAGACGAGCGCGCGCCCGTGGGCGAAGTGCGCCTGCGAGACGCGCAACTGCGCGGGCTGGACTTGAAGGTGGCCTATATGTGGGTGCGGGTGGACCTGCCCGACAGTGGGCTGGCCCTGGTGCAGGTGGCCGAGACCATGGACAAGCGCTCGGTGCTGGCCACCGAAATTGTCAAGGGCGTGATGCTGCCGCAGTTTGTGATCTTGCCGCTGGCCGTGCTGCTGGTGTGGCTGGCGCTGGCGCAGGCCATCAAACCGCTCAACCGCCTGGAAGAACGCATTCGCGCCCGCAACCCGGACGACCTGAGCCCGCTGGACGTGGAGGCGGTGCCGCTGGAGGTGGCGCCGCTGGTGTCGTCGGTGAACGACCTGTTATTGCGCCTGAAAGACTCGCTTGCCACGCAAAAACGCTTTTTGACCGACGCGGCGCACCAGCTCAAGACGCCCCTGGCGGGCTTGCGCATGCAGGCAGACTTGGCGCAGCGCCAGGACGCGAGCGCCGAAGAGCTCAAGCAGTCGCTGCGCCATATTGGGCTATCGAGCATTCGGGCCACGCACACCGTAAATCAGCTGCTGGCGCTGGCCCGCGCCGAGAGCAGCGCCGCCGTGCTGGCGCACCAGCCCTGCAACCTGGCGCGCCTGACCATGGACGTGGTGCGCGACTGCGTGCCGCGCGCCTTAGAAAAACAGATCGACATCGGCTACGAGGGCGCCAGCCCCAACACCGACGGCGTGGTGGTAAGTGGCAATGCCAATTTGCTGCAGGAAATGGTGCGCAACCTGGTGGACAACGCCATCAATTACACGCTGCCGCGCCCGGGCAAGCAGGCCATGATTACCGCGCGCGTGCTAGTGGACCCATTTAGCCGGGCGCTGGTGCTGCAGGTGGAAGACACCGGCCCCGGCATTGCAGCGGCTGAGCGCGAACTGGTGTTTCAGCCCTTTTACCGCGCGCTGGGCAACGAGGCCGACGGCTCGGGCCTGGGTCTGCCGATCGTGATGGAGATTGCCAACCAGCACGACGCCACCGTGTCGGTAGAAGACAGCCGGCCAGGCCAAACGCCAGCGGGGGCATGTTTTACGGTGCGCTTTAAGGTGGGCAGCAGCTGACACGGCGCGCGCTGCAGTTGTCATTGCGCTTCATCTGTCAGCACCAGGACGTTGTCATTGCGCCGCATCTGTCGGCACCAGGACGTTGTCATTGCGAGCGTAAGCGCGGCAATCCACAAGGCCACGGTAATCACGCGATGTGGATCGCCACGTCGCTGCGCTCCTCGCGATGACGGGTTTGGTTCGGCGGCGGGAGGCTGTGCTACGGCCGGATAGTTCGGCGGCCGGATAGTTCGGCGGCGGGGTGGTGCGGTGCCTGCGCGGTTTAGCGGTCGGGCGGGATTTCTTTGGCCGGGGCGGCCTCAAACTCCACCAGCATGTCGGGCGCGGGCGTGGTTTTGGCGCGGGCGGCGGTCTGCGCTTGGGCTTGGGCTTGGCGGCGCTGGCCTTCTTCGGGGCTAAGCAGCACGATGGACGCGGCATTGAGCTCAGGCGGCGGACCGTCGCCTTCAGATGCTCCCGCACCCTGAGACCAGGCAAAGTAAGCCCCATTGATGGCCATCAAGACCAGCGCGGCCGGCAGCCAGGGGCGACTGGTGTTCGCGGCCTGCCAGCGGCGGGAAAGGGGCCTGAAAAAAGAGTGCATTGACATGGCCTCAGTGTCCTGCAAAAACCGGGCTTTTTGGCCGCACGCTGACCTCGGCGCTGCTGATTTTTTGCAGCCCATTGGAGGTTTGCAGCAGCAAGGCGCCGCTGGCGTCTACGCCGCGTCCCTGGCCCACGGTGCCGTCGGTGCACACCAGCTCTTGGCCATAGAGCAAATCACGCGCGTGGTAGGCGCTGCGCAGCGGGCCAAAGCCCTCGTGCGCAAAGCGCAACACGGCTTGCACCAGCGGCAGCGCGATCAGGCCCAGCGCCTGGGCGGCGTCTACGTCTGGCAACAGCTCGCGCAGCGCGGCGGGCGGCGTGCGCAGGTCTTGGGCCGGCGGGCACTCGATGTTGATGCCAATGCCAATGACGGCGTAGCGCAATTCGCCCACGGCCACGGTTTCGATCAGGATGCCGCCGAGCTTGCGCCCGTCAAACCACAGGTCGTTAGGCCATTTAATTTGCATGCCGGGGTGCAGGCTGTGCGCCACGGCCAAGCCCACGGCCAGCGACAGGCCAGACCAGTCGGCCGGCGAGAGCGCCAGGCCGAGAGAAAAAGTAAGCGACGCGCCGGTCTGCGCGGCCTGCGTGGCGGCGTCAGGCCCAACAGTAGCGGCCTTATCGGCGGCGGCAGTGTCGGTGGCGCCACTATCCACAACGCCATTGGCGGGGCCGGCAGAGGCGGCACGGGCGGCAGCGCCCGATTCCAGGCCTGCGCTGTCGTGCAGCGCGGCGCCGTGGCTGCTCCAGGCGCGGCCCAGGCGACCTCGGCCGGCGGTTTGGCGCTCGGCTACCAGCAGCACCGGGTCGGCGCGGCCCAGGCGGGCGCGGCGCATGAGTTCGGTGTTGGTGGAGCCCAGCTCGGGCAAGATTTCGACGTTAAAGCCGCTCAGCAAGGGCTCGGCGGCCTGCCAGACGGCCTCGGCAGGCCAGCGCAGGGCCGGGGCGAGGGTGGCGTGGGGCATGGGGGCCAGAACGCTTATAGGGGTTTAGGAGGCTTGGGCGCCTAGCGCTTGCGCCACTGGGGGCGCTTGGGTGCGAGCAGCGTGCCGCGACAGGTCTTGGCGCCGCACCAGCAGGGGTATTCGGCCCGGAGCTTGGCGGTGTAGCGCTCGTCGGTGACCAGGCCGTAGTCGTAGTGCAGCTCTTCACCAGACCTGATGTTGCGCAGGGCCTTAATGTAGATGCGCCCGCGCACTTCGTCGGCTTCGCAGTTGCCGTCGCAGGAATGGTTGATCCATTTGGCCGAATTGCCATTGCGCAAGCCGTCAATCACACGCGTGTCGTCGATATGGAAGTAAAACGTGTGGTTGGGGTTGCTGGGGTCGTGCGGGTGGCGGTCTTGGGCTTCTTGCCAGCTGATCACTTCGCCCGTGTATTCCATGATGGTTTCGCCTTCGGCAAAATCACGCATGGCAAAAACGCCCTTGCCGTGGATGCCAGACTCGCGGACTTGGGTGCGGCGGGTAACGGGCACGACAACGGTTTTTTTAAGCACAAGAAAA
>CAMDHS010000196.1 GCA_945898115.1 Comamonas sp. lk | reverse complement strand
ATCACGTTGAGCAAAACCAGTGACGCGCCGCTGGGTGCGCGGTCGCCACGTTCCCAGTGGCGCAGCGTGGCCACCGAGAAGCCAAAGCGTGCTGCGAACTGCTCTTGCGTCAGGCTCAGGCGCTAGCGCTTCAACTGCGCATAGAAGTTTTCATGCGGCCCGACCGCGAGCAAAACCAGCGCCTCGGGCGCTAACTTGTCGGGTTGCAGCCGGTAGGCCAGCAAAGTCTCTTGCTTGTTGAGTTTGAATTTGTGGACGAACACGCCGCTGAGGTCGCCCCGTTTTTCTTCGCCTAGCGTGGGGTCGCTGGCGACGGCTTGGACTGCGGCGTCCAGCACGGCTTTGTCTTGCGAATGAAGCTTTTTAACCACTCGCGCAAACGAGGGCGTGACCAGAATGGCTAAGGCCATGCGACTAGCCGAATGAATATGGCGCCAATTGCCCAGCCTTGGCTTCTTCGAGCGACAGCATGGTGTCTTGGATGACTTGCAAGGGCAAGTCTGGGTTTTCTAAAACGGCTTTGCCAATGCGCGCCCAGTATTCGATTTGCTTGGGAACAGATCGGTGTTCGGCAGCGCCTACCACCTTGGCGTCCTCCACCAGTGCGTCTGAGAGTTTGAGTGCAACAGCCATGGGGGCCTCCGGTTAAATTGTTGGCGTATTATGTAACTCAAGGCAACTTTTTGCAACCTTCGCCCAAGCAAATCCTCGCCCAAGCCATGACCACCGATTCCCTGCTCGCCCTCAAACTCCCCGAGGGCTACGCCTTCGCCGACCTCAAACTGCGCCGCTACGCAGACGACGAAATTGACTTGGACATGGACTTGTTCAGATTAGTCTGCACGCTCAACGGCATGGACTTTGAGAAGGTCTTGCAAAACCCCGGGCCGGTGGTGACGGCGGTGCTGACAGTTTGGTACAAGCGCCACTTGGCCGATGGCGGCCCGCCTGACGCGCTGATGGAAGAACTGCGCCGCCAGGGACCGCGCCTGAACTGAGCGCTACCGGCGCAAGACCTCAGCCTGGCCTTGTCCTCAGGGCGACGCTTCCCACGGATTGAGCAGGTTCACTCCGGTGGCTTTGAAATCCGCAGTATTGCGCGTGACCAGGGTCATGCCGTGCACCAGCGCAGTGGCCGCGATAAGCGCATCGCGCTCGCCGCGCTTGTCGGGCACATGCAGGCGTGCGCAGCGCTGGGCCACTGCGCTGTCAACCGGCAAGGTGCGCCCGGCAAACTCCGGCAACACTTGCAGGTCTAACCACGTGCGCAACATGGCGCCTTGGACCGCGTCCTTTCGCTCGATCAGCAAGACGCCAAGTTCCAGTTCCATGATGGTGATGGCCGACACAAAAAGCGCGGCGGCGTCAACGGCTTGCGCCCAGGCCGCGACGTTGGCGTCGGCCTTGCCAAACCGCACCTTGCGCAGCTCGGACACCACATTGGTATCAAGAACAAACATCATGAAAAATCGGCAGGCCGCACCTTGATGTCCGCCCGTGGCGGCTCAAAGGCAATGTCTTGCGTCGCGGGCATGGCCAGCGCGTCGGCAATATTGCGCCGCTGCCGGGTGAGTCGCTGGTATTCCTCAAAGCTCAACAAAACATGGGCGGGGCGACCGCGGTCGGTGATGAACACCGGTCCCTTGTTGGCGGCCCGTTTGGCCTCGCTCGCCGCTTGGTTGAACTCGCGGCTGGATAGGGTGGTGATTGTCATGGCGACACCTCGCGTCAATGATAAATGTAGCAATGTTACTATATACTTCCAGCAAATGGCAAGCGCCACCAGGGGTCGCACCGAAGCTAATCGCCCTGCGCGCTGGATGCGCGCTGGACCCTGGAACCACGAGCGACACGCTCGCTATACTTGTATAGCACTTTTTAGGAGCCGCCATGCTTGCCATACGTTTACCCGAGGCCCTTGAGGCACGTCTGGGGCTCTTGGCCCAGGAAACCGGTATTACCAAAACCGCGTTGGCGCGGGAGGCCATTCAGGCGCACATCGACGACCTCGAAGACTTGCACCTCGCGCAAGCCCGCGCGCGTAAAAATCGCAAGACCATTTCGCTAGAAGACGTGGAGCGCGAACTTGGCCTGGCAGATTGAGTTCGACCCAGACGCACTCAAAGACCTGCGCAAGATCGACAAGCAAATCCAGATCCGGCTGGTGGGCTTTTTGCGTTCCCGGGTTGGTGCGCTGGACGATCCCAGGTCCATCGGCGAGGCGCTTTCGGGCCAGCGCTTGGGCAGCTATTGGAAGTACCGGGTGGGCGACTGGCGCATCATTTGCGACATCCAGGACGGGCGCATCGTGGTGCGCGTGCTGCGCATTGGCAACCGACGCGACGGTTACCGCTAAACCCTAAGCAGCGCCCGCAATCGCGTCCACCGCCAGACACAAATCCGCCCAGGCCTTGCCCTTGTCTGGGCTGTTGCGCAACAGCGCTTTGGGCGTGTAGGTCACCACCACCGGGATGCCCCGGTAGCGGTAAACCGTGCCGCGTTGCTTGCCCGGGGGCTGGGCCAGCGCGTCGGGGTGTTCAGCCAGCAGCAGTTGGGTGGCAAACCGGCCCATGGCCAAAATCACCTGGGGTTGGGCCAGCGCAATCTGGCGCTGCAAATAGGCCGCGCACTGGGCCAATTCTGCGGGTTGCGGGTTGCGGCCATTGGGCGGGCGGCAGGCAGTGACGTTGGCCAGTAGTGCGGCGTCCAGGCCCGGCGCGGGTGGCTGGTCGGCGCTGGCGCGCGCGGCGCCAACGGCTTTGAGCATGTTGTCGAGCAGCACACCGGCGTCACCGGCAAAGGCGTGGCCGCCGGCGTCTTCGTCTTCGTCGGGCGGATCGCCCACCACCATCCATTTGGCGCTTTGGCCGTCGGTCAAGGTGGTCAGCGTGCTCTGGGTGCGTCCGGCGCACAGGCCGCAGGCTTGGCAACCGGCGGCGGTTTGCTGCAGCGCGGCCCAGCCCAGGGTGTGGATTTGGCCTAGGTCGTTGGCCGCACCCGCGCCTTGCAGGGCCGCCACGGCGGGCGACGCGCTGGCGGCCAGGGACGCCAGATTTGCGGCGGCGGGGCGGGGGCTTGCGGACGCGGCGGGTTGGGCGGAATTGGTGGCAGGCCGGGGTGGTTGCGGGCGGGCGGAGGCGCTGGCGGGGCTTGCCTGGGCGGCGACACCATCGGTTGCGGCTTGGACACCAAAGTCCGTGCCCGGCAGCCAGACGTGCACGCCCATTTCCAAAAGCATGGCACGCTGGCGGGTGTCGAGTTGCAGGGGCATGGGTCGATTATGCGAGGCGCAAGTTCATCACTACCGCGTCTTCGCGCTGACCGCGGCCGGCCGCATAGTAGTTTTTGCGCTGTCCCACCTGGCGAAATCCATGGCGCTCATAGACCTGGCGCGCGCGGGTATTGCCCACGCGCACTTCCAGCCAGATAAATTCAGCGTTTTGGCCGCGCGCCCAAATGTCCAGCGCGTCAAGCATCAGGTGCGCCCAGCCCTGGCCCTGAAAGTCTGGCGCCACAGTGATGTTGAGCAAATGCACTTCGTCCACGCCCTTCATGGCCACGAAATAGCCCAGGATGGTGTGCTCAGCCATCAAGATTTGCGCCTGGTAGCCGCTGTGCAGCACGTCGTTGAAGTTGGCGCGGTTCCAGGGGTGGGCGTAGGCGCGGTTTTCTACCTCGAGCACGGCGCCCAGGCGGTCTGTGCCCAGGGGCTCGAAACGAACCTCGGGGCGGTCGCTGGCCAGCGCTTTAGGCATGGACGTCGGGGCTGGCGCTGCGCGCCAAAAGCATTTCTTTTTCGGCTTTTTCGGCAGCGCGCTCGACCGTGGTTTTGGCCACCTTGTCGCGCACATACAGCGGCAGCGCCTGGCTGGCTGGCACCGCCTGGCCCGCAGACAGCAGCGCCGGGGCGAGTTGCAGCATGGCCAGGGCCGTGGGCAGGGCGTCCACGCAGATCAGCCCGCTCGAGGGCCGCAGGCGCTCGGCATACACGCCAAACACATTGCCCGCCCAGGCGTGCCAGCTATTGTCCGCCGGCGCCAGCGCCCAGTGCGCCAGGTTTTCGGGCGCCACCAGACACGGGGTTTGCAGCGTGGTCCACCGCGCGCCGTCAAAGGCATACGTGGCGGCATAAATTTCGTCCATGCGGGCGTCGAGCAAGGCGGTGATCTGGCCCTGTTGCGCGTCTGGCGCCCCGTCCAGGCGCGCGGCCTGCGCCAGCGCCAGTAGCGAGGGTACCGGCAACACCGGCACATTCGCGCCAAAAGCCAGCCCTTGGGCCACAGAACAGGCCGTTCGCAAGCCGGTAAACGAGCCCGGCCCGCTGCCAAAGCAAATGGCGTCTAGCTCGGCCAGGCGCAGACCGGCCTGTCGCAGCAAATCCATCACACCGCCAATAAGGCTGCTTGAGGCCTGTGCGCCGCCGGGGCCGTTGCTGTGCCAAACCCGATCTTGGCGGTCTGGGCCGCCGCCGCGGATGGACACCGCGATGGACAGCGCGTCGGTACTGGTGTCAAAAGCGAGCAGATTCACAGGGCGGCCTTCAGCACGGGGGCCACCACTGGGCGCGCTGCCACCTTGCGCACGCCAAACACAATGCCCGCGCTCACCAGCGCCAGCCCGGCCAGCACGTTCCAGGGCAGGGGCTCGCCCAGCACCAGTGCCGCCGACACCGCCGACAAGCCCGGCACCACCGCCGTGATCATGGTGGAGCGCACCGGGCCAAAGTGCTGGATCATCTTGGTAAAGCCAATGCCCGAGACCACCACCGAGCCCACGCCCTGAAACGCCATCTGAAACAGCACTTCGCGCCAGGGCGCCGCAAACACGTTGCCCGCCACCCAGCCGCCCAAGACCAGCACGGTATAGATGGGCACGTAGACAACAAAGGCCATGGCGGTCACAGCAATGGTGGCGCGCACCGCGTCCAGCGCGTAGCGGCGCACCAGCACGCTGTAGACCGACCAGGCCATGGCAGCACCGATAAACAGCACATCTCCGCGCCAGACGCCGCTGCCGTCAAAGGCGTGCAGCAGGCTGGCACCGCCCACCAGCACGTCGCCGCCCACAATCAGCGCCAAGCCCAGCGCCCGGCCCCAGCTGATGCGGTCGCCCAGCAGCACCAGCGCCAGCAGCGTGGTCCATAGCGGCAGGCTGCCGGGCAGCAACACCGAGGCGTGCGCCGCCGGGGCAAACACAAAGCCGCTGTAAGCCAGCATGGCGTAGAGCAAACCACCAAAAATACCCACCCGCGCCGTGATGGGCAGCGGCAGCGGCGACAGGCCGCCCAGTGAACCGGCGCCCTGCCCGGCCAGACGCGCGCGGCGCGACAGCCACCAGCCCCAGGGCAGCAGCACCAAGCCAGCGCCCCACAGGCGGGCATAAACCATGTCAAACGGGCCCAGCGACCCGCCGCGCGCCGGGTCGGCCGAGGCGCGGGCGATCACGATGAAGGAAGTCCAGATGGCCACGGTGACAAGCGCAGCCAGCAGGCCCACGGCGCGGGGCGAAAGGCGGCCAGGGGGCGCTGCGGGGGCGGGAGACGTCCTGCGGCGATTATCGCCGCTGGCCTCGCAGAAAAGATCGCCGGGCCCGTCGCCTGCGGGGCAGCAGTGAACCGGCAACCGCGTGCTTAAAGGGCCACCACAAGGCGCCACCTCCGCTGCGGCACCG
>CAMDHS010000195.1 GCA_945898115.1 Comamonas sp. lk | reverse complement strand
CCGGAAGGGTGTGTTGTGGGCTACTACGCCATGGCCGCTGGTGCGGTGTCGCACCCCGGCGCAACGCCCTTGGTGCGGCGCAATATGCCCGACCCCGTGCCGGTGATGGTGCTGGCGCGACTTGCCGTCGCGGTCAACGCGCAAGGTTTACAGCTCGGCGGGGCGCTTTTGCAAGATGCCGTACAACGGGCGGTGGCGGTGTCGCAGCAGGCGGGTGTGCGGGCCTTGCTGGTGCATTCGCTGCACGACCGGGCCAAATTGTTTTATGAACATTACGGCTTTCAGGCCTCGCCCTTGCATCCCCTGACGCTGATGCTGCGCCTTAGCCCGAAGTAAAGGGAGGATGCAAATCCGCCGCCAACCAGCTGTGGCTACTGCCCTGGTGGTAGCGCGACCAAAGGGTCAGCGCAGGCCACGCCCAAGGGCTCGAAGTGTTTGAGATTGCAGGTCAGCAACAGCAGCCCCGCGTTTTGCGCCAGCGCCGCTATGGCCACATCGGCAAAGCCGGGGTGGCGGCCCTGCGCCATGGCGGCGTCTGAAATGTCTCCCGCCAGCCGGGCGGCTTGCGCATCCAGGGGCAAGATGCGGTCTGCATAGATGCTCAACAGACCGTCCAACCAGCGGTCAAGGCGGTCTGCCCGCTCGGCGCCCCCCGCGCGGCGCAACTTGCCAATGCCTTGCGCCATCTCTGCAATGGCGATGCAAGGCAGATACAGCTGTTTGTGGTGCGCTTGCAGCCATTCGCCCAAGGGCGTGGGCACAAAAGACTCTCGCCCGGGAGCCAGCACAGACACCACACTGGTGTCGAGCAGGTAGCCCTTAAGCAAAATCGACGCCTCGCAGCGGCGTGGCGTCCCGCTGGCTCACCAGCGGCTCGGGCATGGCTAAAAGGTAGTTGGCCAGGTTGGGCATCTCGGTCGGGTAAAGGCGCGCGCCGTCGGCCACTGGCACGATCATGGCGCAGGGGTGGCCGTGGCGACTAACCAGTGTGGGCTGGCCTTTTTCTGCGGCGGCCACCAGCGCAGAAAAACTGGCTTTGGCTTCGCGAATTTGCACGGTTTCCATTGCGATCTCCCATGTGACTACATGAGGTCATTTTAGGGTGATTTAATTTCCCGACGCAAGCCCGCGTCCATCGGCAGCAGAGCATCCGCCGCCAGCCAGCCGCGCAGGCTGTTGACAAAAGCGATTTGCGTGGCGCGGGCCAGGTCTTCGCGCCGAACCACGGCTTCCACCACCCGACCGCTTTCAAGCGCCTGGGCGCGGCCCACGCCACCCAGCAAGCCGCACTCCAGCGGCGGCGTGACCCAGCGGCCACCCAGCTCCAGCGCGATGTTGCCGCGCGTGCATTCGGTGATTTCGCCCTGGGGGTTCCACAAAATGGTGTCAAACACAGCGTCATCCGTGGGGGTAAAGGCGTCGTAATGCGCGCGCCGGGTGGTCTTAAAGCGCACAAACTCGCCATGCGCCTCTGGCAGCGGCCGGTCGGCCAACTGCAAGCGCACGCACGCCGGGCTGGGCGGCAGCGCAAAGGCCTGGGCTTGGGGCGTACCGCGCGCATCAAGCAGCAGGCGCACCCGCCACAGGCCGCTGGCGTGCTTCATGGCCAAAACCTGCAAGCAGTCGCGCACCCGCAGTTCGTCCCAGGGCGTGGCGAAATGCTGGGCGCCGGCCTGCATGCGCGCCAGGTGCGCGTCCAGGTGGCGAAACTCGCCGCATTGCAAAGCCATGGTTTCGAGCAGGCTAAACGCCTGGCTTGCGCGTTGCACAAAAGCCTGCTTGTAGCCCCATTCCTGCCATTCGCCTTCCGGGCGCGCGTCTGCGGTAATGCCGCTGCCAATACCGCAGCGCGCATCCAGGCCCCGCAAGGTGACGGTGCGAATGGGCACGTTAAAAGTGGCCGCGCCACCGGGCTGCACCAGCCCCAAAGCGCCGCAATACACGCCACGCGGACCCGGTTCTAGCTGGCGAATCATCTGCATGGCGCGCACCTTGGGCGCACCGGTGACCGAGCCGCACGGAAACAGCGCGCCAAACACGTCGGCCAGACTGGTGCCTGCGCGGGTGCGGGCCTGCACGTCCGAGGTCATTTGCCACACGGTGGCCAGCGCCTCGGTATGAAAAAGGCGCGGCACTTTGACGCTAAAGGCCTCGGCCACGCGCGACATGTCGTTGCGCAGCAGGTCCACCACCATCACGTTCTCGGCGCGCTCTTTGGGTGAGCTGCGCAGGGTTTGGGCCAGGGCGGCGTCTTCTTCGGGGCTGTGGCCACGCCGGGCCGTGCCCTTCATGGGCCGGGCCAGCAAATCACGGTTTCGCCAGTCAAAAAACAACTCCGGCGACACCGATAGCAGCTGCCCGCGCGCGCCGGTGTCGATATAGGCCGCGTAGCCGCCGGGCTGGGCGCGCTGCAGCGCGGCAAACAAGGCCAGCGCGCTGCTCTCTTGTGAAGCGCCGTGCTCCAAGGTCAGCGCGCCCTGCATTTGCGTGGTGAAGTTGACCTGGTACAGCTCGCCCTGGCCAATGGCTTGCAGCAGCGTGTCCATGGCCGCGTCAAAGTCGGCGCGGGCCAGCAGCGGCTGCCAATCTACGCGCACCTCGGCGGCGGGTTGGGCGCTGGCACCGGTGGCGGGCGCCGATGGGGCATTGGCGGCGGACGCGAACTGGGCATCCGAGCAAGGGGTAAGCGGTGCATCCGCGCAAGGCGAGAACGGTGCATCCGCGCAAGGCGTGAACGGTGCATCCGCGCAAGGCGCAGAGGGGACGTGGGCAGCATCAGCCAATGCGGCATCAGGATCAGACGTCGAGAGCGCCTCGGCGGGCCAGGGCAAAGCCTCGTCGTAGACGGCAAACCAGGCTAGCGGCCCATGCGAATCGCTGGGCGTATGCACCGTTAAGGCTGCGTCAAAGGCGGGCGCGGCTTCATAGGCCACATAGCCCACGCACCAGCGCCCGGCCAGTGAATGCGCTTGCACCGCGTCGAGCACGCCGCGCACCTCGCTCAGCGTGGCGGCCTGCAAATGCAGGCGCGCCGCGCCAAAGGCCAGGCGCAGGCGCGGTGCGGCCGGGTCTTGCGGGTCAGAAAAGTCAATCAGCGCCGAATAGGCACCACCGGGAACGGGCCGCTCAGGCGCAGTCGCAGGCAGGCTTGGCAAACCAGCAGGAATCACGCCGCCCCGATGTGGGGCACCAGGCCCGCCGTGGGCTGGCCGCCCTTGAGCGCGGCGGTAAAGGCCAGCATGCGGTCAATGGGCAGGCGTGCGCGCAAGCCCAGGGCCGGGTCCACGAACACCTCGTTGGCGCCGGTCTCGAGCACGCGGGCCACGCCGGCCAGGCCGTTCATGGCCATCCAGGGGCAGTGGGCGCAGCTTTTGCAGGTGGCGCTGTTGCCGGCCGTGGGCGCTTCGATAAATATTTTGCCGGGGTTCAGGGTGCGCAGCTTGTGCAGCATGCCGTTGTCGGTGGCCACGATAAAGGTGGTGGCGTCGAGCGTTTGCGCGGCTTTGAGAATGGCCGAGGTTGAGCCTACGGCGTCGGCCAGCGCCACCACGTCCGCCGGGGACTCGGGGTGCACCAACACTTTCGCGCCTGGGTGCTCGGCCACCAGCGCTTGCAGTTCAAAGGCCTTGAACTCGTCATGCACGATGCAGGCGCCTTGCCAAAACACCATGTCCGCGCCGGTTTCGCGCTGGATGTAGCCGCCCAAGTGCTTGTCGGGCGCCCACAGTATTTTTTGCCCCGCGTCTTTGAGCGCGCGCACGATGTCCAGCGCGCAGCTGGACGTGACCACCCAGTCGGCGCGCGCCTTGACGGCGGCGCTGGTGTTGGCATAAACCACCACGGTGCGGTCGGGGTGCGAGTCGCAAAAGGCACTGAACTCGTCTATGGGGCAACCCAGGTCGAGCGAACAGGTGGCGTCCAGGTCGGGCATGAGCACGCGTTTTTCGGGATTGAGAATCTTGGCGGTCTCGCCCATAAAGCGCACGCCCGAGACCACCAGGGTCTGGGCGGCGTGGTCGCGGCCAAAGCGCGCCATTTCCAGCGAATCGCTCACCAGGCCGCCGGTGGCCTCGGCCAAATCTTGCAAATCGGGGTGCACGTAATAGTGCGACACCATCACGGCATTCTTTTCTTTCAGCAGCCGGGCAATTTTTTCTTTCAGCAGCGCGCGTTCGCTCTGGCTGGGCTCGATGGGCACACGCGCCCAGGCGTGGCGGGTGCTGCAGGCGGGTTGTTCGTATTCGACGTCAATGACGGCGCTGTCCACCGATGAGTTGGCCATCACAAGTCCTCAAAACGCATGGAAAAATCGGTGGCGCGCACATCTTTGGTCAGCGCGCCGATAGAGATGCGGTCCACGCCAGTGGCGGCAATCTCGCGCACCGTGGCCATATTGACGCCGCCCGAGACTTCCAAAATGGCGCGCCCAGCGTTCAGGGCCACGGCCTGGCGCATTTGGTCAAACGTCATGTTGTCGAGCAGCACCATGCGCGCGCCAGCAATCAGCGCCTCGTCGAGCTGCGCCAGAGTCTCCACCTCAATCTCGATGAACTCGGCCTGGGCGGCCACTTCTTGGGCGCGCTCCAATGCGGCGCGCACGCCCCCGGCAGCGGCAATGTGGTTTTCTTTGATCAGCACAGCGTCATACAGGCCGATGCGGTGGTTGGTGCCGCCCCCGGCGCGCACCGCGTACTTTTGCGCCAGGCGCAGGCCGGGCAGGGTTTTGCGGGTGTCCACGATCACGGCGCGGTTGCCCGGCACGGCAGCAATGGCCTGCACAAAGCTGGCAGTGTGGGTGGCCACGGCGCTGAGCAGCTGCATGAAGTTCAGCGCAGTGCGTTCGGCGGTGAGCAGCGCCTGGGCTTGGCCCTCGATCTGCAAGACCACCTGGTCGGTCTGGGTGCGCTGGCCTTCGGCCACCGTCCAGGTGAGCGTGGCACTGGGGTCTAACGCCAGCACGGCGGCGCTGGCCCAGGCGCTGCCGCACAAAACAGCGGGTTCGCGCACCAGCACACGGGCACGGGCGCGGCGCTGGGGGTCAATCAGGGCGGCGGTCAGGTCGCCTGCGCCCACGTCCTCATTGAGTGCGCGCGCCACATCGGCCTGGGCCAGGGCGGCAATGGCCTGGGCAGAAAAGTCAAAATGCGTCATAGAGCGCGTAGCATAGCGTCCGCCCCGAGCCCGGATGCTGTCGCAGGTCTTGGCCTTGGGCCGACCCGGTAAAATCTGTCGCAACCAGGATTCAACATGTCACTATTTCGCCGCCCCGACTACCACTCTGAAGTCACGCAGTTCATTGACAAGCTCAAATCTGCCCGACCCAAGCTCGAAGCCCAGCAGCGCGCCGGCCGCGCTCTTTTGTGGGACAAAAACCTGGACCGCAGCGAGCAGCAAGAATTCAAAAGCGCCAAAGTGGCCCAGGGCGCTTACGTCTACCAAACCAAGTCGGACCACTAAGCCCACAGTGGCACCGGGCGCAATGCATTTGTCTGCGTGCCCCACCCGACCTTGCGCTAGCCGCCATTGACGCAGCACCTCACCCTCCCCCAGGCCAGCGGCCCCGAGGCATCTTCAATGCCCGAAGTGGTTGACTACGTGGCCGTGGCCCGCCGGTACGGCGAGCCGCTGTTTGCGATGCCGCACGACCTCTACATCCCGCCCGACGCGCTGGAGGTGTTTTTAGAGGCCTTTGAGGGGCCGCT